>NZ_CAMLRU010000034.1 GCF_946482535.1 uncultured Flavobacterium sp. | reverse complement strand
CTGTAACAGGTACAGATTCTAATGGTTGTACTAATACTGCCCAAGCTACTGTAACTGTAGGTGGTGCGTTTACATTAGCTGCTACAAGTTCGGCTGCAACTGTATGTCCGGGTAACCCAGTAAATTTAAATGCAACCCCAACGCCTTTAAGCGGTGTGGCATATTTAATCAATACTACTCCTTACCAATTTAATGCAGTTAGTGGTTCATTTACACCATTAGCGGGAACTGTTTCTACCGCAATCTCAGGAACTGCTGATGATAGTGCTTCAGGTTCATTGCCAATTGGCTTTACTTTTAACTATGGAGGAACAAATTATTCTAACTTCAGAGTAAGTTCAAATGGTTTGCTTTCTTTTGGATCAGGAAGTTCTACCGCATCTAATGGATTATCTTCTACAACTTCTGGTGTAAGACCGGGAATTGCCCCACTTTGGGATGATTTACAGTGTTCTTCTTCAGGTATTACTTACCAAGTAAGTGGTTCAGCACCAAACAGAGTGTTGACTGTTGAGTGGTTAAACATGGAATGGAACTGGAGTTCAAGTCAAAATGCCATTTCTTTCCAAGTGAAATTGTACGAAGGTACCAATGCTGTAGAATTGGTTTACAGAAATGAAGCACCGGCAGGTAACCCTGGAGGTTCAGGTGGAGCTTCTGTTGGTTTGATGGGAACTTCTTCTACCAACTATATCTCTTTACAAGATCTTACAGCTTCACCGGCTATCAGTACTACAACTTCTGCTAACGGTTTAGCTACTAAACCGGCAAGTGGTCAAACTTACAGATTTACTCCGGTAGCTCCTGTAACTTATACTTACGCATGGTCTTCTACACCGGCAGGATTAACAGCAAGTACAGCTGCTACGTCAGCTAACCCTGCTGTAAATACAACTTATAATGTATCGGCAACTTCAAATGCAGGTTGTACAGCTTCTGCTTCAGTAGCAGTAGCAGTTGATTCGGCTCCTCCGGTAATCACTACTCAGCCACTTACACAACAATTGTGTCAAGGTAGCACTGCTACTTTAAGTGTGGTTGCTTCTAGTGCTACTGCTTTGAGCTACCAATGGTTTAAAAATGGTTCTCCATTAACAAACGGTACTGGTGTTTCTGGTGCAACTAGTGCGACCTTAACTTTAACTGGTACTACTCCTGCAACTTCTGGAAGTTATACTGTAACAGTTACTAACTGTTCTACAGTTACCAGCGAAGCTGCTGAATTAACAGTGTATCCTACACCAACTGCTGTTGCACCTGTAGCTCAAGCTTATTGTATTGATGCTACTGTACCGGCAACACCTTTAACAGGAACACCAAGTGGAGTAACATTCAACATTAGTGGTGGTGCAGCTATTGGATTGGCAAACCAAACAGGAGTTACACAAATTCCTTCGTTCACTCCAACAGCAGCCGGAACAGCAACGATCTCTATCACACCGGTAGCTAATGGTTGTACAGGTACTGCAGTTACTTATACTTTAAGAATCAATGCGTTACCAACAGCTCCATTGTTATCAGTTAATACTCCTATCTGTCAAGATAGTACTTTAGATTTCAATTCTGTTGTAGCCGTTCAACAAGGATATACCTTAAACAGCAACAGTAATGTAGCCTTTATCGATATCAGCGCTACAGGTACTTCTGTTGGTACTATATCTGATGATAGTGAGCATGGAATAACAATTCCGTCTTTCATCTATAACGGAACTACTTATACTACTGCTTTAGTGGGTAATAATGGTGCCATGACTTTTGGTATTACTTCAGGAAACATTGGATTTACCAATACTGCTTTACCGGGAAGTACTGCTAACTTAGCTGGTACTGCGGCTACAATCTGTGCATTGTGGGATGATTTAACGCCTGGAACAGGTGGTTCTATAAAAACACAAACTGTAGGTAACAAACACATTATCCAATGGACACAAGAAGATAACTTCGGTGCTACCGGTACCGGAACTGTTACTTTCCAAATCCAATTAGATTTAGCAACAAGTCAAATCCACTTAGTATATCCTGATATCATTTACGGTGTTGTTGGATTTGACAATGCACAAACAGCTACTATTGGTTTGAACTATAGTCCTACTTCAGCTCTACAGTATTCATTCAATACAGCTAGTATTTTGAACGGACAAAGTTTAACCTTTACACCGGCAGCTTACGCTTATGCTTGGTCAGGACCAAACGGATTTACGTCTACTTTGGCTAATCCAAGTATTGCTAACGCTACACCGGCTGCAACAGGTGATTATACTTTAGAAATCACAAATGGTAATGGTTGTAAATCAAGCTCAACTATTGCGGCTGTAGTTTATCCTACTCCAACAGTTGTTGCCCCTGCCAACCAAACTTACTTTACAGGATTCGCAACTACTGCTATCCCGTTAGTAGGTACGCCGTCAAATGTTACCTTTAACATTAGTGGTGGTGCTGCTTCAGGTTTAGCTGATGTAAACGGTGTAACTGAAATCCCTTCATTCATTCCAACGGCTATACCTTCAACGGTAACTATTACCCCGGTAGCTAACGGATGTGTTGGAGTTCCTGTAACATTCCAAATTTCATTTGTACCGGTTGTGGTGAACATTGAGTCAAATGTTTGTGGTAGTATCAATAATGGTTTGAACAATCAAATCAACTGTACTAACATCAGCATCCCTGGTTATACTACAACAGGTTACCAATTTGAAGTGACCAATATGGCTACTGGTGAAGTATCAATTGTATTCAGCAGCCAACATCACTTTAAATTGACAGATGCCAGCAACTATTCTTACGGTACTACTTTCTCTATCAGAGTAGCAGCTGTATTAGATGGTAATGTTCAAGGTTATTATGGAGGTACTTGTTCGCTTACCACTACAGAAGTTAGAACTACTAAAGTAATTCCTTCTCAATGTGGTGCAACACTAGTATTCGTTAATTCTACAATCAATGCTAATGCGGTAAGTTCTACCAACTTGTACAGATTTAGAGTGGCTTTAGCTAGTGCTCCAACAGTTACTTACTTAATTGAGCGCACTGTGCCTAACTTTAAATTGACTGATGTTGTAGGTTTACCTATTCAGTACGAAACAGAATACTTAGTTGATGTTCAAGTTCGTGTGAAATTGGCTGGTTTTGAAGCTTGGTCACAATACGGAGAGCGTTGTTCAGTATTCACTCCTGAAGCACCGGAGACTTCTCTAATCGCTTCTCAATGTGAGGACTTTGCAGTAACTTCAGAGACACAACAAATCAATGCTATTGCATTCCCTGGTGCTACAACTTACCGTTTCAGATTAACTGGATATGATGAGTTTGGCGATGTGAACTACCAACAAACAGTTGATACTACATTACCTTACTTCACTTTAGGTATGTTCAGCGGATTAACGCCTGAGACTACTTACACAGTAGGAGTATCAATGGAATTGTTTGGTATATTTACTGAATTTGGAAAAGATTGTACGATCATAACTCCGGCTACACCGGGTAAATCAAATTCTGACACGCTTGTTGAACCATTCAAAGCTACTGCTTACCCTAACCCGTTTGCAGCTAACTTCATGATTGATGTGAAAACCAGCAGTACTTCAGTAATTGCTATTAAAGTTTACGATATGGTAGGAAGATTAGTTGAGCAAAAATCAACTACTGTTACTGAATTGGAAAATACACCAATCGGTAATAACTACCCATCAGGAGTTTACAACGTGGTTGTAACACAAGATGAAACAGTTCAAACTGTACGTGTTGTTAAACGATAATCAACAATAATTAATAATGAAAAACCCATCAAGTAATTGATGGGTTTTTTTATATAAAAAAGAAAGATTTTATTAATAACTAAAAGAAGTCATCCTATTCCTCTTCGATGTCAAATTCAAAGTCATCCAAATCTCTACGGTCTTTTTTAGTCGGTCTGCCGGTTCCGGTTTTGCGATAATGATCTTTAGATAATTTTAATAATTCCAGATGGGTAAAAACTTCCGGTGGCGTTTCATCTTTGCGATAAATGTCTACCAATTTAGCTCCAACTCGATTGGCCGGGATGTCTAAAACGGTAATCGAATAAGTAATTTGATCTTTTCTGAAAGTAATTTTGTCCATCGGGAAAACCTCTCGGGAAGCCTTAGCCACTTGTCCATTTACCGTGACTTGATTTTTCCGACAAGCCTCCGTTACCATGTTTCTGGTTTTGTAGTATCGAACACACCATAAATATTTATCAACTCTCATTTTTTTTCCAAAATCAACGTTAAATAGTTTACAAAAATAAATCAATATTGTATCTTGCGAGCTCTAAATACAGACAAAAATGAATAATTTTTTTAAAGCAATAGTTTGCTTTACATTAGCTTTACTGGTAGTTTCATGTTCAAAAAGTGATGATAGTACGGAACCGCTGCGTGATTATGCTGAGCAGTACCAAAAAGATATTGTTTTAATTGAAGAATTTTTACAGACTCACTACATAACAGTAACTCAAAACCCGGGTTCTCCCGATGATCAAAATGTTACTTTTACCAGAATACCTGCAGGGGGGACGCAAACCTCTATTTGGAATAGCCCTGATTTAGTGACAAATTATACGGTAGAATATGATGATATCACCTATAAATTATACTACTTAAAATTAAGACAAGGAAGTGGTGCTAATAGCCAATCACCTTGTAATGTAGACAGGGTATTAACTTCTTATGTAGGGCAGTATTTGTACACTACTTCTGAAACAGTGGGTGACCAAACAATCGAAACCATTGAGTTAAAAGAATTTGAGAGAAATTTAAACCCACAATCTTTTTTCACACTGTCTTCCACCATCAGAGCTTGGGGAGAAGTATTTCCTAAATTTTCAACCGGAAGCTATTCGGAAAATCCGGATGGTACTTTAACCTTTTCTGATTTTGGGGCAGGGATTATGTTTATTCCTTCCGGGCTTGCCTATTTTGGTAGTTCTTCGGGAACTATCCCAAGATATTCCAATCTTATTTTTACGTTTAAATTATACGAAATTCAACGTGTTGACAATGACGGAGACGGAGTCTATTCTTATCAGGAAGATTTGAATGGTGATGGTTATGTAAAAGTTTTAGGAGAAGGAGTAACCAACGTTGATGATACCGATGGTGATGAGGTTCCTGATTTCTTGGATGTTGATGATGATGGTGATTTCTTTATGACTAAAAACGAAATTAAAAATCCATTAACAGGTTTGGCTTACCCATTTGATCAAATCCCTTTATGTGCTGCAGACAGCAATAAAAAAGTACACGTAAGTGCCGCATGTCACCCGTAAGTATAACACCAATAAATAAAAAAGTCCCGATTTAAATCGGGACTTTTTTTATGGTCAAATAAAATAGATTATTTTCTTTTCATCACTTTTTCAACCGCAGCAACAATAGCTTGGTTGTTCAATTGGTATTTTTCCATCAATTGTTCCGGAGTTCCGCTTTCGCCAAAACTGTCATTCACGGCTACAAACTCTTGTGGTGTCGGATGGTTTAATGCCAAAACTCTGGCAACACTTTCTCCTAAACCGCCTAAGAAGTTATGCTCTTCCGCAGTGACAATACAACCGGTTTTGGCTACCGATTTTAAAATGGCCTCATCGTCTAATGGTTTAATCGTATGAATGTTTATTACTTCTGCCGAAATACCTTTGGCTTCCAAAGCTTCCGCGGCAATTAAGGCTTCCCATACTAAATGGCCTGTAGCCACAATAGTTACATCTGTTCCTTCGCTTAGCATAATGGCTTTACCAATCACAAAAGGCTCATCGGCAGGAGTGAAGTTAGGCACTACCGGACGGCCAAAACGCAAATAAGCCGGACCGTGGTGGTCTGCTAAGGCAATAGTCGCCGCTTTGGTTTGATTGTAATCACATGTATTGATAACAGTCATACCGGGTAACATTTTCATCAAACCGATATCTTCTAAGATTTGGTGGGTTGCCCCGTCTTCTCCTAAAGTCAATCCGGCATGCGAAGCACAAATCTTCACATTCTTATCAGAATAAGCCACCGATTGACGAATTTGGTCATAAACCCTTCCGGTAGAGAAATTGGCAAAAGTTCCCGTAAAAGGAATCTTTCCGCCTATGGTTAAACCGGCAGCAATACCAATCATATTAGCCTCGGCAATTCCAATTTGGAAAAAACGCTCCGGATGGTTCTTTTTAAAATCGTCAAACTTTAACGAACCAATCAAGTCCGCACAAAGCGCTACTACATTTTCATTTTTTTGTCCCAATTCGGTCATGCCTGCGCCAAAACCTGAACGGGTATCTTTACTTCCTGTATTTGTATATTTTTTCATAAAAGTCTTAATTCTTAATACTCACGTCTTACTACTGATTAATAATCTCCTAAAGTCTCGGCATTTTGTGCTAACCCAACGGCCAACTGGTCATTGTTAGGCGCTTTTCCATGCCAAGCATGAGTATGCATCATAAAATCAACACCGTTACCCATTACAGTGTGTAATAAAACACAAACGGGTTTACCTTTACCGGTTCTGCTTTTAGCGTCTTCCATTCCGGCAATGATGGCTTCAATATTGTTGCCTTCTTTGATTTCTAATACGTCCCAATCAAACGCTTCAAATTTGGCTTTCAAATTGCCCATACTCAATACTTCTTCAGTAGAGCCGTCAATTTGTTGACCGTTATAATCAATAGTTGCAATTAAATTATCCACCTTTTTAGCAGAAGCATACATGATGGCTTCCCAGTTTTGACCTTCTTGTAATTCGCCGTCACCATGAAGTGAGTAAATAAGATTAGGGTCATTGTTCAACTTTTTGGCTTGAGCCGCACCAATCGCTACCGACAAACCTTGTCCCAAAGAACCAGAAGCGATTCTTACGCCAGGCAATTGGTCATGAGTGGTTGGATGTCCTTGTAAACGGGTGTTCAGCTTTCTGAAAGTAGCCAATTCCGCTACCGGGAAATAACCGGAACGTGCCAAGACACTGTAGTAAACAGGTGAAATGTGACCATTCGATAAGAAGAATAAATCCTCACCAATACCATCCATTTCAAACTCGGGGTTTCTTTTCAATAAGTGTTGGTATAACACGGTGAAAAATTCGGCACAGCCTAATGAACCACCCGGATGTCCCGAGTTTACAGCGTGTACCATACGCAAAATGTCTCTGCGAACTTGTGTTGTGAAATCTTGTAAATGTTGTGTGTTAGACATTATAAATAGATATAAATTATTTGGGCTCAAAAGTAATTCTAATTTTCGCAAGCCGCAAAAGTTTTACAAATTAGTTATCAAAGGGTTATTAATAATCAACTTGCCCAAAGTAGCTTAACTTTATACTCATCAAGTTTTTAGGTTGGAATTTTATAAAAATATAAGATTATTATGTAACGCCCTTGCGGCAGTTTTAAAGTAGTTTTATCAAAAAAATAAGGCTATGGGAAAATCACAAACTATCTTTTATTTAGACGATGACGATGACGATTTAGACTTCTTCAAAGAGGTTGCTGAAGAATTAGGGCATAAAGTACGCGCTTTTTCCGAGGGAAGAATCATGCTCTTAGTACTCGAAACAGAAATTGAAAAACCCGACATTATCTTTCTCGATGTACACATGCCTATACTCAACGGACAGGAAATTTTGGAAATCATTAAAAAATCAGAAACACTCAGAAAGATTCCGATAGTGATGGTTTCGGGAGCTTATCCCAAAAAATTAGTCAAACATCTCAACGATTTAGGGGTCAATTATCTGATGAAGAAACACCACATTCGAGATTACAAAGAAGCTTTAGAAGAAGTCCTCAATAGTCATTTAAACAACTGTAAAACGACTTCTTAATGTTGTATTGTAAGTATACATAAAGTATATCAAAGGTATGGATAGTGTATGAATTAGGTACCAAAACTCTAAATCAAGTAATTACATTTGTTAAATAAAATCCTAATTCCTATCCCGAAACTTCGGGGCTAATCGTAAATCTTTTATCTTTGCCGACTGATAAAAGACACAAATGAAATTTGATTTATTAGCCAAAGATTCTAATTCAAGCGCACGTGCCGGCAGTATTACTACTGATCATGGTGTAATTGAAACCCCAATATTTATGCCTGTTGGAACCGTAGCTTCGGTAAAAGGAGTACACCAACGAGAACTGAAAGAAGAAATTAATCCCGACATTATCCTTGGGAACACTTATCACTTATACCTTCGTCCGCAAACTGATATTCTTGAAAAAGCAGGTGGTTTGCACAAATTCATGAACTGGGATAGAAATATCTTAACCGATAGCGGTGGTTACCAAGTTTATTCCCTTTCGGCCAACCGAAAAATCAAAGAAGAAGGTGTAAAATTCAAATCGCATATCGATGGTTCTTACCATGTTTTCACTCCCGAAAATGTAATGGAAATTCAGCGCACAATCGGAGCGGATATCATCATGGCTTTTGACGAATGTACACCATACCCATGCGATTACCGCTATGCACAACGCTCAATGCACATGACCCATCGTTGGTTAGACCGATGCATCAAGCATTTAGAAAAAGTGCCAACTAAATATGGTTATGACCAAACCTTTTTTCCGATAGTTCAGGGAAGTACTTATAAAGATTTACGAGCGCAATCGGCCGAATATATTGCTAATGCCGGTGCTCAAGGCAATGCCATCGGTGGTTTATCTGTTGGTGAACCGGCCGAAGAAATGTATGCCATGACCGAAGTCGTTACCGCCATTTTACCGCAAGACAAACCAAGATATCTCATGGGTGTCGGAACACCAATCAACATTTTAGAAAATATTGCTTTAGGAATTGACATGTTCGATTGTGTGATGCCAACCAGGAATGCCCGTAACGGAATGTTATTTACAGCGAATGGTACCATCAACATTAAAAACAAAAAATGGGAAGATGATTTTTCTCCTATAGATGAAATGGGAATCACCTTTGTAGATACCGAATACACCAAAGCCTATCTTCGCCATTTGTTTGCAGCCAATGAATACCTTGGTAAACAAATTGCCACCATTCACAATTTAGGATTCTATATGTGGTTGGTTCGTGAAGCCAGAAAACATATCTTAGCAGGAGATTTCAGAACATGGAAAGACATGATGGTGAAAAATATGAGCCAGCGACTCTAAGTTGTAGGTTATAAGTTGTAAGTTCTAGGTTTACAGAATAGCAACATAAATCCCACAACGTACAACATATACAAAACTATGCTTAAAATAATTGACAAATACATTCTCAAGCGATACTTAGCCACGTTCTCGGTAATGTTGTTGATGTTTATCCCCATCGGAATCGTGATTGATGTTTCGGAGAAAGTCAACAGAATGATTGAAAATAAAGTGCCTTTCAAGGAAATTGCCAGTTATTATCTTGATTTCACCATTTATTTTGCCAATTTATTATTCCCCATATTTTTATTCCTTTCGGTGATTTGGTTTACTTCTAAACTGGCCAATAATACCGAAATCATCGCCATCTTAAGTTCGGGGATTTCTTTTACCCGATTCATGCGACCTTATATTGTTGGCGCTACCATAGTGTCTGTTTTTGCTTTAATCATGAGTGTGTTTTTGGTGCCGAGTGCCAGTGCCGGATTTAAAAATTTCAGGTACAAATACCTCATTGGTAACGGACAAAACGAGATGCGTGACAACTCGGATGTATTTCGCCAAATCAGCAAAGACGAATACTTGTTTGTAAGCGGTTTTAATGAAAACAGCAAAATGGCATTCAATTTTTCGGTGGAGAAATTTGAAGGCGATCAATTGAAATACAAACTAGTCGCCAGTCGCATCAAATGGAATGAAAAAACTAAAAACTACACACTCTTCAATTACAGTAAGCGAAAAGTAGGTGAGTTGAGCGACATCATAGAACGCGGTGAAAGAAAGGATACCATTTTTAATTTTGATTTAGAGGATTTAACTCCGGTGGTTTACATAGCCGAAACTTTACCTTTAAACGATTTGCACAAGTTTATTGATAAAGAAAAAGCCCGTGGTTCTTCCAATATTAATACTTACTTGGTCGTATTGTATAAAAAGTACAGCATACCGGTTTCGGCCTTTATTTTAACTATCATAGCTGTAGCCGTTTCGGCCATGAAACGCCGTGGCGGAATGGGAGCCAATTTGGCCATCGGAATTGTCTTGGCTTTTGCCTTTGTGTTTTTGGATAAGGTTTTCGGAGTACTCGCCGAGAAGTCAACCGCACCGCCATTATTAGCCGTTTGGACACCCAATATTGTATTCGGACTCTTAGCCATTTATTTGTTGCGCAATGCCAAGCGATAATCTCAAAAGTTATCTTCACCTTCATTTGATTGTTTTCATTTGGGGATTCACGGCCATACTCGGAGCCTTGATTACACTTGATGCCATGCCACTGGTTTGGTTCCGAATGTTGTTTGCCGTTGGTTTTATTGCCATTTATATTTATTACAAGAAATTACTTTTAAAAGTACCGCTCAAAATACTGTTACAGTTTATTTTCTCCGGATTTATCATTGCTTTGCATTGGTTTACTTTTTTCCATGCTATAAAGATTTCCAATGTTTCCATCACTTTGGCTTGCTTGTCAACCGGTGCCTTATTCGCCTCAATATTGGAACCGATTTTATTCGGAAAAAGAGTAGTGGCCTATGAAGTTTTCTTCGGTTTGATAGTAGTTGCGGGCTTGTATATTATTTTCAATGTGGAAGGCAATTATTTTTGGGGTATGGTAACTGCTTTAACCTCGGCATTTCTTTCGGCTTTGTTTGCCGTCATCAACAGCCGTTTGGTTAAATCCTATGATGCCACCGTTATTTCTTTTTACGAACTCAGTGGAGGTGTGGTCTTTTTTTCCTTTATATTGTTGTTTTTGGGCAGTTTTACAACGGAGTTTTTCCAGCTTTCTGTCACAGATTTAGGCTATTTGTTGGTGCTTAGCTCGGTTTGTACCGCTTATGCGTTTATTGCTTCTACCGCAGTCATGAAATATTTAAGTCCGTATACCGTTATGCTTACCATTAATTTGGAACCCATTTACGGAATTATTTTAGCTGTATTAATCTTTGAAGATAAAGAAAAAATGAGCTTTGAGTTCTATATCGGAGCCGTGATTATTTTATTGACCGTACTCTTAAACGCCATCATAAAAAGCCGAAAAAAAGACTTAGGTTGACATTAAGCAAGGGTTAATTTTTGTTTAAAACTAATCCGAAAGAATTGCTTTTTATCACAATTTAAAATTTTATATTTGCTATTCGATTAAACAAAACAAACAACCCTATGGAATATTTAGATTTTGAACTTCCTATCAAGGAACTAGAAGATCAACTCGATAAATGTCAATTGATTGGTGCTGAGTCTGATGTAGACGTAAGCAATACCTGTAAACAAATTGAAAAAAAATTAGAGGAAACCAAAAGGAAAATCTACAAAAATCTTACCGCTTGGCAACGAGTACAATTGTCTCGTCATCCGAACAGACCTTATACTTTAGAGCACATTGCGAACCTTACCAAAGGCACTTTCTTAGAAATGTTTGGCGACAGAAATTTCAAAGATGATAAAGCCATGGTAGGCGGTTTGGGTAAAATTGACGGTCAGTCTTTTATGCTTATCGGACAACAAAAAGGAATCAATACTAAAATGCGTCAGTTGCGTAACTTTGGTATGGCCAGTCCGGAAGGTTACCGTAAAGCCTTGCGCTTGATGAAAATGGCTGAAAAATTCAACATCCCTGTAGTAACTTTAATAGACACTCCGGGAGCTTATCCTGGATTGGAAGCTGAAGAACGCGGACAAGGAGAAGCCATCGCCAGAAATATTTTAGAAATGGTGCGTTTGAAAGTGCCGATTATCTGTGTGATTATTGGAGAAGGTGCCTCAGGTGGTGCTTTAGGAATTGGTGTTGGTGATAGGGTATTAATGATGGAAAACACTTGGTATTCGGTTATTTCTCCCGAATCATGTTCTTCTATCTTATGGAAAAGCTGGGAATATAAAGAACAAGCAGCCGAAGCGTTGAAACTGACTTCTTCCGATATGAAAAAAATGAAATTGGTTGACGATGTAATTCCGGAACCACTTGGTGGTGCTCATTATGATAAAGAAACTACTTTCAAAACGGTTGAACAATATATCATGAAAGCTTTTAATGAGTTGAAAGATTTATCAACAGAAGAATTAGTAGCGCAAAGGATGGACAAATACAGTAAAATGGGCGAATACAAGGAGTAAATCTTACAAAATCTATCTTAAATCCGAAGCCCTATGGTTTCGGATTTTTTTTTGGTTGTTAACAAAAAATACAAACTTATAAACAATGGTTTTGAATAACTCAATTCCATAAATTTTATAAAAATAGCTACTTTCGTTTTATGGAAAATCTCAGAAATATTAACCCTATCAAAGTAGATAAAACTACCATCATCAACTTAGAAAAAGGAAAACTCCCGCCACAAGCCATGGACTTGGAAGAAGCGGTATTAGGAGCCATGATGATTGATAAAAAAGGAGTAGATGAGGTAATCGACATTCTCCAACCGGATGCTTTTTACAAAGACGCTCACAAGCACATTTTTGAAGCCATTTTTCAGTTATTCACAGATTCTCAGCCTATTGACTTGTTAACAGTTTCTGCCCAATTAAAAAAGGCCGGAAAATTGGATTTGGCCGGTGGTGATTTTTACCTGATTCAACTAACGCAAAAGATATCGTCTTCGGCGCATATTGAGTTTCACTCCCGCATTATTTTACAGAAATACATCCAACGCAGTTTAATCAAAATCTCTTCAGAAATCATTGAAGAGTCTTATGATGAATCTACCGATGTATTCGATTTATTAGACAAAGCCGAATCTAAATTATACGAAGTAACCCAAGGCAATATCAAACGAAGCTCGGAAACGGCTCAAAGTTTGGTGATACAAGCCAAAAAAAGAATCGAAGAAATCGCCAATAAAGAAGGCTTGAGCGGAATCGCTACCGGTTTTGAAAAATTGGATAAAGTTACCTCCGGTTGGCAACCTTCCGATTTGATTATCATCGCCGCTCGTCCCGGTATGGGTAAAACCGCTTTCGTATTATCGATGGCGCGTAACATGGCCATTGACTTTGGTCATCCCGTGGCTTTGTTTTCTTTGGAGATGTCATCCGTTCAGTTGATTACCCGTTTGATTTCCTCGGAAACCGGTTTGTCTTCGGAAAAACTCAGAACCGGAAAACTCGAAAAGCACGAATGGGAGCAATTGTCCACCAAAGTAAAAGATTTAGAAAAAGCACCATTGTATATCGATGATACGCCTTCGCTTTCCATCTTCGATTTAAGAGCCAAAGCAAGACGTTTGTCGTCACAACACGGGATCAAGCTAATCATAGTCGATTACCTTCAATTGATGACCGCAGGTGGCAGTAATGGCAAAGGCGGCGGAAACCGTGAACAGGAAATCTCCACTATTTCGCGTAACTTAAAAGCATTGGCCAAAGAATTGGAAGTGCCTGTAATTGCGTTATCCCAGTTATCGCGTGCTGTGGAAACTCGTGGTTCCAGCAAACGACCTTTGTTGTCCGATTTGCGTGAATCGGGTGCGATTGAACAAGATGCCGATATCGTATCGTTTATTTACCGTCCGGAATATTATAAAATTGACGAATGGGATGACGATGAGCAATCTCCTACCCAAGGTCAGGCCGAGTTTATCATCGCCAAACACCGTAACGGTTCGTTAGAAAATATCCGTCTGAAATTCATCGGAAATCTTGGTAAGTTTGATAATTTAGAGGAATACGGAGGAGGATTTGACGATTTGCCTTCGAAAATGAACCACGATGACAATCCTTTTATGACCAAGAATTTGCCATCGCCTAATGAAGCTTTCGGAAGCAACATCAACCAAGACGACGACAGCGATGTACCTTTTTAAAAATACAAATCCTAAGTAATCCTTAGGATTTTTTTGTGTTTTAATTCACCCTAAATCTGTTATCTTTGGATTTAAATATTGCCAAGCATGTTTAAAAAGTCAGTTTACCTATTTTTAATACTCTTTTCCTTTTCGGTTAAGGCCAATTTTTTATTGTTGCCTATGGATGAGGTTTCCCAAAAAAACCACCTCAAAGCATACGGGATTACCTATTGGGCATTAGACAAACAATACAAAGCGAGTTGGTTATTGAATTACCGTGGCGGCTCTTTTTTATTACCCGATGCTGCCGAAATTAGAAAAGAATGCCAAATCCGAGGCGTGAGTTTTGAAGTCTTATCCGATGGGGAAATGCAATCGATTTTGAATGACATTTCGAGTCCGTCACAAAATATGGAAACCGTGGTTTTGGAGAAAGCGCCTAAAATTGCGGTCTATTCACCACCGGGAAAACAACCTTGGGATGATGCGGTAACCATGGTTTTAACCTATGCCGAGATTCCGTTTAAAGTGGTTTATGACGAAGAAGTTTTAAGTGACCAACTGATTTTATACGATTGGCTTCACTTGCACCACGAAGACTTTACCGGTCAATATGGTAAGTTTTACGGAGCCTATAGAAATGCACCTTGGTATATTGAACAAAAGAAAGAAGCCGAAGCTTTGGCAACCAAATTGGGTTTTTCCAAAGTATCACAGGAAAAATTGGCTGTAGCCAAAAAAATACGCGACTTTGTTATTGGTGGCGGATTTATGTTTGCCATGTGTTCGGCCACGGATAGTTTTGACATAGCGCTGGCTGCGGAAGGTGTGGATATTTGTGAACCGATGTTTGACGGCGACAATAGCGATGCCAATTACCAATCCCAAATAGATTATAACAAAACTTTTGCCTTCAAAAATTTTATTTTAGATAGAAAACCGGAGCATTACGAGTTCTCCGATATTGACATGACCGAAAAACGTCGCATTCCGTTTGAGAAAGACTATTTTACTTTAATGGAATTCTCGGCCAAATGGGATGTGATTCCGAGTATGTTGTGTCAAAACCATACCCAATTGGTCAAAGGTTTTATGGGGCAAACTACTTCGTTTGACAGTGATTTGATTAAATCCAATGTATTGACTTTGGGTAAAAACGAATTGAACGACGAAGCCCGATACATCCACGGACAAAAAGGAAAAGGATTCTTTACGTTTTACGGCGGTCATGATCCTGAAGATTACCAACATAGAGTAGGCGACGAGCCAACCGTTTTAGATTTACATCCAACTTCACCGGGATTCCGATTGATTTTGAATAATGTATTGTTTCCTGCGGCGAGAAAGAAACCACAGAAAACCTAAGGGTGAAATCTCAAATTATAAATTCCAAATCACAAATAAGAAATCCCAAATTCCAAGAAGAAGTTCCGGAGTTTGGGATTTTGAAATTTTAGTTATTGGTTTTTAATTGGAATTTGAAAATTTAAAATTTGGAATTTTTAATTATTTATTATTCTCAATTACGTAGTTCAGTACCTTTTGAATCAAATGCACGCGGTCTCTTCCGGTTACATTGTGTTTGTGCATTGGGTAAGGGAAATAATCGACTTGTTTGCCGACTTCTACAAATTTTTTCACCAAAGATAAGTTGTGTTGTTCTACCACGACATCATCATTGGTTCCGTGAATCAAAAGCAATTTTCCTTTTAGGTTTTTGGCATAATTATAAACGGTGTTCTCTTCAAATCCTTTAGGGTTTTCAGTCGGTGTGTCCATATAACGTTCACCATACATTACTTCATACCATTTCCAATCGATTACCGGTCCGCCGGCAACGCCTACTTTGAAAGTGTCTGCTTTGCGCAACATCAATGAAGTCGTCATGAATCCGCCGTAACTCCATCCGTGAACGGCTAAGCGATTTCCATCTACATAAGGTAAAGATTTTAGATAGTCAACGCCTTTTAATTGGTCGTCCATTTCGTTGTTGCCTAAATTGGCGTGGATGATGCTTTCAAAAGCAAAACCTCTATTATCAGAACCTCTGTTGTCAACGGTGAACACCAAATACCCTTGTTCGGCCATCCAATACATCCATAAATTGGCACCGTCTAAATAGGAATTGGTAATCATTTGGGCATGAGGTCCGCCATAAACGTAAACCAAAACCGGGTATTTTTTGGTTGGGTCAAAGTTACTCGGTTTAATCAAACGCGTGTATAAATCAGTTGTTCCGTCGGCAGCTTTGATGGTTTTGATTTCGGCTGATCCGATTTCGTAACCTTCGTATTTGTTTTTGCTCACCAAAAGTGTTTTGGCTTTTAAACCTTTGTCGTATAACAAGGATTTAGAAGGCGTATCGTGATTGGAAAACTCGTCAAAAAACCAGTTGCCGTCGGCACTCGGAATTACATTGTGAACCCCTTGGTCTTTGGTGATTAAAGTTTGTTTGCCTTTTAAATCGACTTTATACACCAACATATTGGTTGGGTTTGGACCGGTGGCTTTGAAATAAATTTCGGTTCCGGTAGTATTGGTACCAATGATATCGCGCGTTACGAATTGGTTGTTGGTCAATTGCTTGATTAATTTTCCTTCGATAGAGTAGTAGTATAGGTTGGGGAAGCCGTCTTTTTCACTAAACCAAACAAAGTTATTGGATTTGGCATTCGGGAAAAAGGCTTCGTGTTCAGGCTCAACCCAACGTGGGTTTTTCTCGTTTAAAATGGTTCTGATAAAAGCACCAGTATTAGCATCATATACATTTAAACTCATGTCATTCTGACCGCGATTCAATTCGGCAATCAATACATATTTTTCATCCGGTGTCCAAGATAAGTTAGTTAGATAATCGTCTTGGTTGCCTCTTGGCGTGATGAACACGGTTTTTGCAGTGGCCAAATTATAAATTCCCACGCGTGGTTTTTCACTTTTTTGCCCAATCATCGGGTATTTGATGTTGATCAATTTGCCCGGTGTTTCGTTGATGTCTAACAAAGGATAATCAGCCACTTCGGTTTCGTCTTTTTGGTAGAAAGCCAAATAGCTTGATTTTGGGGACCAAAAAATACCGCCGCTGATACCAAATTCATTTCGAGCGATGGATTGTCCTGATACGATACCTTTGTTGGCTTCGTTGGTTACCGTTACTTTTTCGCCTTTGTCATTTATAAAAAACAGGTTGTTGGCTTCAGTAAAAGCCAAATTCATTTTGTTGCTGTCAAAGGTATTGTTTTCAATATTTTCAGGCGCTTGAAGTCTTAGCTTCCCGGTTTTGGTGGTTAGGTTGTAGCTGTAATATTTTCCGCTTTCGGTTACCATAAAAGTATTAGCATCTATCCATTGTAAACTAAAGAAATTTTTGAGTTTGGTACCTAAAGCCGTATTGATTTCCGCTAAAGTAACGAGTTCTGAAGTTGCGTCGTTGAGTGTAGTAGCCGATTTCATTTTGGTCCATGCATCGGTGTAGAATACGTATTTATTCGTATTAGGAATCCATTGAAAACCGGTCAAACCATCGGCTCTGAAGGCACGACCTTGTTGTAATACCGCTTCTTCTAGGGTGATTTTTTTGAGTTGGGCTTGCGTAGTCAAAGCCATTAACAAGCTGACGAAAAGGATAATCTTTTTGTTCATGAAGTACAGATTTTGTTGTGTGTAAATGTATAAAAAAAGGATAACCTTTATTGAAAATTATCCTTTGTTTAAGATGTCGTTAACGATTTTAAGATGGTGGTTGGTGTGTAGTTTCAGAAACCAA
>NZ_CAMLRU010000033.1 GCF_946482535.1 uncultured Flavobacterium sp. | reverse complement strand
GAATGGAAAGAGGAACAATCATTCATCGGGAAGCCAATCGTTTTTATCAGTGTAATTTCTTATTCGATGTATTTGTTGCATTATGGGGTCGTGCTTCAATTGTTAAAATACAATATCAATTACAATCCTAAAAATGCAGTCGAGTTGTATGGTTTTTTGTTGGCTTACTTCTTTTTAACCCTCTTGTTGAGTTATTTTTTATACCGATTTTATGAAAAGCCTATGATGGATTTAAGGGATAAAAATTAAGAATACTCAATTTTTGACTTTTTAAATACGTATTTGATAAAAAATATCCATCTAAAATTGCATTTTGCTAAAACATTCTGTTCAAACAACTTATTTTATTAAAAACTTTTTAGAAGTACAACGTTTTCGTAAATTTGCACAGCAAACAAATTAACCAAATTTTATTATGGCTTTTGATATTGAAATGATTGAAAAAGTGTATGCTACCATGGCAGCTCGTGTTGATAAAGCACGTGAGATAGTTGGTCGTCCACTTACCTTATCTGAAAAGATTTTATACTCGCATTTATGGGAAGGAATGCCTTCTCAATCCTTTACCCGCGGAAAAGATTATGTTGATTTTGCACCCGATAGAGTAGCTTGCCAAGATGCTACTGCACAGATGGCTTTGTTGCAATTTATGCACGCCGGAAAAAGTAAAGTTGCTGTTCCCACCACGGTTCACTGTGATCACTTAATCCAAGCTAAAGTTGGGGCGACAACCGATTTAGCGGTAGCCAATACCCAGTCTAAAGAAGTATTTGATTTTCTTTCTTCTGTTTCTAACAAATACGGAATCGGTTTTTGGAAACCGGGTTCGGGGATTATCCATCAAATCGTTTTAGAAAATTATGCATTTCCCGGCGGAATGATGATTGGTACCGATTCTCACACGGTGAATGCCGGTGGATTAGGTATGTTAGCCATCGGAGTTGGTGGTGCTGATGCTGTAGATGTAATGTCAGGTATGTCTTGGGAATTGAAATTTCCTAAACTAATCGGCGTAAAGTTGACCGGAAAATTAAACGGTTGGACAGCACCCAAAGATGTTATTTTAAAAGTAGCCGATATCCTTACCGTAAAAGGGGGAACAGGTGCTATTGTAGAATACTTTGGTGAAGGAGCAACCAATATGTCTTGTACCGGTAAAGGAACCATTTGTAATATGGGTGCCGAAATCGGAGCCACAACTTCAACTTTTGGTTATGACGATTCTATGAGAAGATATTTAGCGGCAACAGACCGTCAAGATATAGTGGATGCTGCCGATAAAGTAGCATCTTATTTAACTGGTGATGATGAAGTATATGCTAATCCTGCGGCTTATTTCGACCAAGTAATCGAAATCAACCTTTCTGAACTAGAACCACACATCAACGGACCATTTACACCGGATAGAGGAACACCGGTTTCTAAAATGAAAGAAGAAGCCATTGCCAATGGTTGGCCTTTAAAAGTGGAATGGGGATTAATCGGTTCTTGTACCAATTCTTCATATGAAGATATGGCGCGTGCCGCTTCAATCGTCGAACAAGCAGTAGCGCACGGTATCACCCCAAAAGCCGAATTCGGAATCAATCCGGGTTCAGAGCAAATTCGTTATACTATTGAAAGAGATGGGATCATCGCAACTTTCGAAAAAATGGGAACCAAAGTATTTACCAATGCTTGCGGACCATGTATTGGACAATGGGACAGAACCGGTGCTGATAAAGGAGAAAAAAATACTATAGTTCACTCATTCAACAGAAACTTCTCTAAACGTGCCGACGGAAATCCAAATACCCATGCCTTTGTAACGTCACCGGAAATGGTGGCAGCTTTAGCCATTTCAGGAGATTTGACTTTCAATCCTTTAACCGATACTTTGTTAAACGATAAAGGAGAGGAAGTAAGATTGAATCCACCTACAGGTGATGAATTACCCAAAAGAGGTTTCGATGTAGAAGATGCAGGTTTCCAAGCGCCGGCGGCTGATGGTTCATCAGTTCAGGTAGCGGTTTCTCCAACATCTGATCGTTTACAACTTTTAGCCCCATTCGAAGCTTGGGATGGGAAAAATATTTCAGGCGCTAAATTGTTAATCAAAGCTTTCGGAAAATGTACCACTGACCATATCTCTATGGCCGGACCATGGTTGCGTTTCCGTGGTCACCTAGATAATATTTCTAACAATATGTTGATTGGAGCAGTGAATGCTTTTAATCAAGAAGCCAACAAAGTGAAAAACCAATTGACCGGTGAGTATGATGCTGTTCCTGCGGTACAAAGAGCTTACAAAGCAGCTGGGGTTCCATCAATTGTTGTGGGTGACCACAATTATGGAGAAGGTTCTTCTCGTGAACATGCTGCGATGGAACCACGTTTCTTAGGCGTAAAAGCAGTATTGGTAAAATCATTTGCTCGTATCCACGAAACCAACTTGAAAAAACAAGGAATGTTGGCCTTGACCTTTACTAACGAAGCCGATTATGACAAAATTCAAGAAAACGATACTATCAATTTCTTAGATTTAACCGAATTTGCTCCGGGTAAACCGTTAACATTAGAGTTTGTTCATGCCGATGGTTCAAAAGATACTATCTTAGCTAACCATACATACAACGACAGCCAAATCGGATGGTTTGTTGCCGGTTCAGCTTTGAACTTGATTGCTGCCGGAAAAGCGTAATCAGAAGAAAATAAATTGCATAAAAAAAGCTCAACTTTAAGTTGAGCTTTTTTTTATTTTATGTTCTTCTGAAATATCTCTTTGTGTCCTGAGCACCATTGTACACTTTCATAATAAAAATCTACGGTGGTTAAATTGTCTTTCTTTTTTATGACACATTTTCCGGTTACATCTGCTTCGTCGCCGTATACTGTGATTTTGGTGTCGTTTTGCAATTTTTTGTCTATGTACAGACTGTAAATTTTAGTGGCAATTTCTTGACGAATGGTCATCTTCGAATTGAACGTACTGATAATTACAGTTCCGTTCTTGTTTCGAGCTACATATTCCATTCCGTTATGACCGTAACTGTAGGTTGTTACTTTTGGCTCTTCATTGTCTGAAAAGGCAAAGCAAGTCATCACTAATAGACTGAAAATGATTTTTTTCATAAAGGGTTGATTAATGGGGCTTAATTTTGACGGTCGAAAATAATCATTATTTCGATACAATCATCAGTTATCAACAAAAAAAAAGTTGATAAAGATAAAAATCCGTTTAGTCTTAAACAGACCAAACGGATTTTACCCTACTGAATTAATAACTATTAATAATAAGTATAACGTCTTACTTTGGCAATATATTTGGCCAAGCGAATTACTTGGTGGCTGTAACCGTATTCGTTATCATACCAAACATATAACACTATATTTTTACCATCGCCTGAAACAATCGTAGCATTGCTGTCGAAAATAGAAGGTGCTGATGTACCAACAATATCAGAAGAAACCAATTCGTTATTCAAGGAATATTTAATTTGCTCTACCAATTCTCCTTCTAGAGCATACTTTCTCATAATAGAATTTACTTCATCAATTGAAGTTTCTTTGCCCACTTCCAAATTCAAAACCACTAATGAACCATTAGGAACAGGCACACGAATCGCGTTGGAAGTTAATTTTCCGGCCAAACTCGGTAAAGCTTTAGCTACGGCACTTCCGGCACCGGTTTCAGTAATTACCATATTCAAAGCAGCTGCACGACCTCGACGGTATTTTTTGTGCATGTTATCCACTAAGTTTTGGTCATTGGTATAAGCGTGAATGGTTTCCAAATGCCCTTTTACCACGCCTAAAGTTTCTTCAACTGCTTGTAGAATAGGAGTAATGGCATTTGTTGTACAAGAAGCTGCAGAGAAGATATCAACGTTGTCTGGATTGTGATCATTGTGGTTTACTCCGTAAACAATATTCGGAACACCTTTGCCGGGTGCGGTTAATAAAACTTTGCTAACCCCTTTGGAAACTAAATGACGTTTTAAAGCTTCTTCAGTGGTGAAAGCACCGGTGTTGTCTATTACTAAAGCATCTTCGATGCCGTATTTGGTGTAATCAATTTCTTCAGGAGAAGACGCTGTGATGATGTGAACCGTAGTTCCGTTAATGATTAAAGCATTGTTTTCAACATCGGCCTGAACAGAACCTTCAAAATCTCCGTGAACCGAATCATAACGCAATAAAGAAGCTCTTTTTTCTAACGAAGAAGCATCATTTCGGTCACGAGTTACAATCGCACGCAAACGCAATTGTTGTCCTTTACCGATTTTGCTCATCATTTCACGAGCTAACAAACGACCAATTCGACCAAAACCGTACAAAACCACATCTTTAGGTTGGATGTTTTTGAATTCTTTGGCATTTCTCAATTTGTCAATTACAAATGCTTTGGCATCGTGGTATTTGTTGTCTTCTAAATGGTATTCATAAGTCAGTTTGCCAATGTCAATACGCGATGGCGGTAAATCTAAATTCAAAATAGCACGGGCAATTTCCACCGAATCAAAAACATTGATAGGCTTTTGAACAAATTCACCGGCATATTCGTGCAAATTGATGATGTCGCTCACATTTCTGTCAATCAATTGGTTTCTGAAAAGAACCAACTCGATAGATTTGTCATACCATAAATCGCTGATGATTTTGATAAATTCTACACCGGCCTTTCGCCTGTCGGCTTGAAATGATAATTCCTTCTCGTATAAAGTGTTGCTGTTCATAAAAAGAAAAGAGTTTAGTTTGTGTTGTAAATTTAAATTTGGCGCAAAAGTATAAAATAGAAGTGTTGCACGAAAACGATTTCGTAAATATTTAACAATAAAAAAAGCCAACCCTTTTGAAGGCTGGCTTTTACGAAAAATAAGTAAGATGAATTTATATAATCACTTGAATCACTTGTCCCATTCGGTTAATCATTTGAATGCTGACACTTTGATTTTCGTCTTTTTTGTTTAAAAATCCGGAAATGGTTTCCACATCAGTGGCTTTCACATTGTCTACCGAAAGTATGATGTTGCCTTTTAATTGATCATAATAAGGTCTCAGATTTTCGTTATTGATTTCTTTGATGCGAACGCCATAATTGATTCGGTATTTCTTTTTGTCGGCTGCGTCAATGTTTTCTAGTTCCAATCCTTTGAATTCGGTTGTGAAAATATCATTTTTAATCAAAGTAACAGAAGCGATTTTAGTTTCGCCATCTCTGATATAGGTCACTTGCACCTTGTCATTAGGTCTTTTGGTATTAATGTAACCGGTCAGTTCAGCAAAAGAACTGATTTTTTGATTGTCGATTTTCTTAATGACATCTCCGCTTTTCAAACCGGCTTTTTCGGCACCGGAATTTTTGGTTACCTTATTGATGTAGAAACCTTCGGTGTCTTTGATGCCTAATTCTGTAGAAGCTTTGCTGTTCAATTCATTGCCTTCTACTCCTAAAATACCTCTTTGTACGCCACCAAATTCCATGATGTCTTCAATAATTTTTCGGGTAATATTAGATGGTACTGCAAAAGAATAGCCGGCATAACTTCCTGTTGGTGAAGAAATCATCGTGTTAATTCCTATCAATTCTCCTCTAGTATTCACTAAAGCACCGCCACTGTTTCCGGGATTAACCGCGGCATCGGTTTGTATAAATGATTGTATTCCGTTTCGGTTGTCTAAATTTCTGGCTTTGGCAGAAACAATTCCCGCAGTTACGGTTGAATTTAAGTTGTAAGGATTTCCAACGGCCAAAACCCATTCGCCTACTTTAACTTGGTCTGAATCGGCAAAAGTAGAATAAGGTAATTTTTCGTCAGCATTAATTTTTAACAAAGCAATATCCATTTTAGAATCGGTTCCGATGAGTTTGGCTTTATAGGATTTGTTGTTGTTCAAAGTCACTTCCAATTCAGTCGCATCTTTAATCACGTGATTGTTGGTTACGATATAACCGTCTTCAGAAATGATGACGCCAGAACCGGTGCCGATTTGTTCTTGTTGTTGTCCGCCGCGTTGCCCGTAAAAGAATTCCATTATAGGGTTGGAAATCGTTCTTACAGAAACATTTTTTACGTGAACAACAGTGTGGACAGCATTTTCCGCTGCTTCGGTAAAGTCTATAGCTTCGGCCGATAAGCCAACAGTTCTGCTGTTGTTGCCGGAAGCTAAAGTTAAGATTGAATCACGATTGCTTTTTCCTTCAATAAATAATTTATAGGCGCCCAAGGTTGTGGCACCGCTCAATAAAGAAACCAAAAACAAGCTTGATAGTCTTTTCATAATCATTAACATTTAAATTATCTGAAAGTAAAATTAAAAACTTTCATTTTTTTCTCAAACACCCTTTAACGCTCGTTTAACAATTTTTAAGGCAATCTTAATTTTGCTATCTTTGTGTCACTTTTTACTATTATGAAAATCACTTTTAACAAATACGAAGGCACCGGAAACGACTTTGTCATGATTGACAATCGTAAATCTTTTTTTCCGAAAAATGATACAAAACTCATCGAGAAATTATGTGACCGACGCTTTGGAATTGGTGGTGACGGATTGATTTTGTTGGAGCAAGATGCCGAAACAGATTTCCGTATGGTTTATTACAACTCTGACGGAAACGAAAGTTCCATGTGTGGTAATGGCGGTAGATGTTTGGTGGCTTTCGCCAAAAGTTTGAATGTGATTCAAAATGACACCGATTTCATAGCGACCGACGGTCCGCATCACGCTTCAATTTTTGAAAACGGAACAGTTTCACTCGGCATGAAAGACGTGGATTTTGTAAAAATAGAAAGTGACTATGTTTTCCTCAATACCGGTTCGCCACATCACGTAACGATGGTGGATGACTTGGAAAATTATGATGTTAAAAGTGTAGGTGCTCAAATACGCTATTCTGATTTATACGGAAAACCCGGAACCAATGTGAATTTTGTCAAGCAAATTTCGGAAAATCATTTTGCCTTGCGAACGTATGAACGTGGTGTTGAAGATGAAACGCTATCTTGTGGAACCGGTGCCACCGCAGCGGCTATTGCCATGCATGCTATCGGAAAAACGTCAGCTCACCATATTTATTTAGATGTTGAAGGCGGTAAACTGGAAGTTTCTTTTGTGAAAGAAGGCAATAAATACACTAATGTTTATCTCAAAGGTCCGGCAACTTTTGTGTTTGAAGGAGAAATAGATTTATAATTCGTAATTTTATGACAACTCTTCAAGGAAACACCATTTATTTACGCGCTCTCGAACCCGAAGATTTAGAGTTTATCTATGCCATAGAAAACGATGAAAACATTTGGGAAGTCAGCAATACACAAACGCCTTACAGCAAATTTCTCATCCGTCAATATTTGGAAAATGCCCATCAGGATATTTATGAAGCCAAGCAATTGCGTTTGGCCATTTGTAAAAAAGAGAGCGAAGAGGCTATCGGTTTAATCGATTTATTTGATTTTGATTCCAAGAATCAACGCGCTGGTGTTGGGATTATAATTCAAAATGAAACCGACAGGAATAGCGGTTTTGGGAAAGAAGCTCTGGGTTTGATAATCGAATATGCTTTCCGACAGTTGCAACTGCATCAGTTATTCGCAAATATAGGAACTGAAAATACGGCAAGTTTAGCGCTTTTTACTACATTTGGATTTGAAAAAATCGGCGTCAAAAAAGATTGGAATTTCACCAACAATCGTTTTCACGACGAAGCCCTTTTTCAGTTAATTAAAAAATAAATCTTTAAATAGTCTCGGTTTTGAACAAAAGTAAAATCTTCAAAGTTTTAGCTGCTGTTGGTTTGATAGTAGTGTTGTTTATTTATATCAAATTCTTTACAGCCAATACCAATTTCGACAAGGAAGAAATTTTTGTTGAAATTCCAACCGATTCCAAATATGAAGACGTGCAGCGTATCCTATCGCCTTATGTAAAAAATATGAACGATTTTGAACTCATGGCCAAGCTGCGTTCGTATCCCGAAAATGTTAAAGCCGGAAGATTTTTATTGAAGAAAGGTATGAGTGCCTTTCAATTGGTAGCCTCTATGCGAAGAAATGTACCGGTTAAATTGGCTTTTAACAACCAAGAAAGATTGGAAAATCTTTGCGAACGAATCAGTGCCCAAATTGAACCGGATACCACAAAACTATTGTCGACTTTCAGAGATTCCGTCTTTTTACAGAAAAATGGTTTTACCAAAGAGAATGTATTTGCCATGTTTTTGCCCAACACCTATGAGTTTTATTGGAATATTTCCGCAGAAAAATTCAGAGATAAAATGTTGGATGAATACAATCGTTTTTGGACCAAAGAAAGAATCGCTAAAGCCACTGAATTAAATTTAACGCCGGTGCAAGTAATCACCTTGGCTTCTATTGTTCACAAAGAAACAGTGAAGAAAAGCGAACGACCAACCGTGGCCGGAGTTTATTTAAATCGCCTTAAAGACGGAATGAAATTACAAGCTGACCCAACAGTGATTTATGCTTTGAAACTAAGAGATAATGATTTCAACCGAATAATCAAAAGGGTTTTGTATAACGACTTGTTTATTGCATCACCTTATAATACATATCAAAATTTAGGCTTACCTCCAGGACCAATTGCCATGCCTGATATTGATGCTATTGATGCGGTTTTAAATCCCGAAAATCACAATTATCTTTATTTCTGTGCGAGCGTGGAGCGTTTTGGTTACCACGAATTTGCCGCTACTATGGAACAGCACAACGTCAATGCTAAGAAATATGCTGATTGGCTGAATGAACAGGGAACCAAACGTTAATCTTTGAAAAAGCCGTTTTTCATAATTCTTTTTTTGAGTTGTTCAAGTTGGTTTTGGGCACAAAACAGTGTAGAACGTTTTTTAAAACCTTCAGATACTTTAAACCATAACCGACTCAAAACGCTGGTTATTTCTGAGACAGTTATTGGTGCTACTGCTTTAATTGGCTTGAACCAAATGTGGTATGACGATTATCCGCGTTCCGATTTTCATTTTATTAATGACAATGCCGAATGGTTACAAATGGACAAGGCCGGACATGTTTTTTCCGCTTATCATTTGGGTAGTTTTGGTGCCAATGCTTTAAAATGGAGTGGTTCAAGTCGAAAAAGTCAACTGCTTTACGGTTCAACTTTGGGTTTGGCTTTTTTAACTACAGTTGAGGTTTTTGACGGATATTCGGCAAATTGGGGAGCTTCTTTGGGCGATGTTATGGCTAATGTTTCCGGAACTGCTTTGTTTGTTTCTCAAGAATTGCTTTGGAAAGAGCAGCGAATTGTGCCTAAATTCTCTTTTCATACTACACCATATGCTGCGGCAAGACCGAATGTTTTAGGCAGTTCACTACCGGAGCAAATTTTAAAAGACTACAACGGACAAACTTACTGGCTTTCGGCTAATATTCATTCCTTTGCCAAAAGTTCCAAAATTCCGAAATGGTTGAATATCGCCATTGGTTATGGTGCCGAAGGAATGATAACAGGAAAAGAAGCATTCGTCAACACTATTTTTCTGCCGGAAAGCAAAAGATACCGTCAATTTTACCTCAGTCTCGACGTTGATTTGACGAAAATTGAAACCAAATCTCATTTTGTTAAGACAATTTTAACAGTTTTCAATACGATTAAAATTCCCGCTCCAACGTTTGAAATCAAGGGTTTAGGCCGTTCGAAATTGCATTTAATCTACTTTTAGCGTAGTTTAACTTATTGATAATCAATTTTATAAAATTAGTTGTATATTTGCCCCCGGTAATTTCATGTCGGTGACAGCGCTTGAGAAATAACAATTAATGATAAAAAAAGGAATTTTTTACACCTCAATCCTACTAACAGTAGCTTTCATAAGCTCAGGTTTTAAACCTTATAATTCCCAAATCAACTTCGGTTTCCGTGTTGATGAAAATGAAAGACTTTTATATGTTTTTCCTTCTCAAAACAGCATCAATTATTTTGGCCTGGATGCACCGTTCAAGGGCAGACATTTTATTGGTTACAAAGATGCCATAGCGCATAAAGAATCTCAAGGAAAATATAAAAGAATCAATACTTTAGGCTATTTAGGTAAATACCAATTTGGGGTAGAAACCTTAAAGTCTATCGGAATTGACGATAGTTCGGCCTTTTTGAATAATCCTAAACTTCAAGAAAAAGCTTTTATCACCTTGCTTTCAAAAAACAAATACGAATTAAGAAAGTACATCAAAGATTTTGAAGGAAAAGTAATTGATGGGGTTAAAATTACCGAATCGGGGATTTTAGCAGCAGCGCACTTAGGCGGAACGGGTTCGGTGAAGCGTTTTTTGAATACCGGAGGCGCTAAAAAGTGTAGAGATGAATACGGGACTTCGGTTAGAACTTATCTCAGAGACTTTGGTGGTTTCGAAACTCATGCAATCAAAGCCATCAAAAACGCTAAAGTGCAATAATTACATTTTGTGAATAATAAAAATAGTAGGTCGGTTGTGTAAATCGACCTTTGTTTTTTTCCAATCGGCCACTCGTAATGTTTTGATATACTCGGTTGGTAAGGTAATATCGGTTGCAATACACAAATGGGTGTTGGGCTGCAAAGCCTGCAAAATATCTTCTAATAATTTGTTGTTCCGATAAGGCGTTTCAATGAAGAGTTGTGATTGATTTTTATCGTGTGATAATTTCTCGAAGTTTTTTAGTGCCGATTTCTTTTCGCTTTTGTCAATCGGCAAGTAGCCGTTAAATGCAAAACTCTGTCCGTTCATACCAGAAGCCATCATGGCTAATAGGATAGAAGATGGTCCGACTAAAGGAATGACTTGTATCCCTTTTTCGTGTGCCAATTTTACAATCACAGCACCGGGATCAGCTACGCCAGGACAACCGGCTTCACTCATTAAGCCAACGTTTATACCATTCAAGCACGGCGCAATCATGGCGTTATGCTCAGAAACGTCAGTGTGTTTGTTGAGTGCAGATAGTTTCAAGCTCGCCTGAACCTTTTCGGGATTGACGGATTTGATGAATTTGCGCGCGGTTTTTTCGTTTTCTACGATATAAGTGTCGATAAAATCAATGGCTCTTTTTACCGATTGCGGCAAAACATCATGAGGATTCATTTCGCCCAAAGTGGTCGGAATCAGATACAATTTTCCTTTTAGGCTTATAGGATTCATGGGTGTTTTTCCATTAGTTTTTTGGCTAAAATGGTGCAGGTTTCATCCAGCATTTCATAGACCATATCAAAGCCGTTCTGCAAACCGTAATACGGATCGGGAACATCGACATTTTCGCCCGGAAATAAGTGATTCAAAATCATTTCCACTTTATCTTTTTGCGCTTCATTTTTGGCCAAATCAATGACATTGTCATAATTAGAGCTGTCCATGACATAGATATAGTCGAATTCGTCAAAATCTTTAGAGGTGAATTGTCTTCCTCTTTGATGGGTAATGTCTAACCCGTTTTTTTGAGCCACCAAAATAGATCTTTGGTCCGGTTGTTTGCCAATGTGGTAATTGCCGGTTCCGGCGGAATCAACGGTAAATTTATCTTGCGGAAGCTTGGATGCAAGGATGCCTTCTGCCAATGGAGATCGGCAAATATTTCCTAAACAAACCATTAAGATTTTAACGGGCATAGTAATTTTTCTAAGCTGCAAACTTAGTCAAAAACCGAATTATAGCGATAATTTTTTGTGAATATCTTCTACAAACTTTTTAAATTGTTTGTCGGTGGAAACCAAGTTATCCACGGTTTTGCAGGCATGTAAAACGGTAGCGTGATCTCGATCGCCAATTTGAGAACCGATGTTAGCCAAAGAAGATTTGGTAAACTTCTTAGCGAAGAACATGGCCAATTGACGGGCTTGCACCACGTGGCGTTTTCTGGTTTTAGATTGTAAAGTATCTACATCCAATTGGAAATAGTCGGAAACTACTTTTTGGATATAATCGATAGAGATTTCGCGTTTTACATTTTTAACGAATTTTTCTACCACGCTTTTTGCCAAATCCAAAGTCACTTCTTTTTTGTTGAAAGACGATTGGGCAATCAAAGAAATAATCGCGCCTTCTAATTCTCTCACATTAGATTTGATGTTTCTGGCTACATATTCTACAATTTCTTCCGGCATTTCAACACCGTCTCGGTATAGAATATTTTTTAAGATAGAAATTCGTGTTTCGTAATCCGGCTGGTGTAACTCGGCAGACAATCCCCATTTGAAACGTGACAACAAACGTTGTTCAATGTCTTGCATGTCAACCGGTGCCTTGTCTGAAGTTAGGATTACTTGTTTGCCGTTTTGGTGTAAGTAATTAAAGATGTGGAAGAATACATCCTGAGTTCCTGATTTTCCGGAAAGGAATTGAACGTCATCAATAATCAATACATCTATTAATTGGTAGAAATGAATAAAGTCATTTCTGTTATTTTTCTTAACCGAGTCAATATATTGTTGCGTGAATACTTCTGCAGAAATATAAAGAACGGTTTTTTCAGGATATTTGTCTTTAATCTCAACTCCAATAGCGTGTGCTAAGTGAGTTTTACCCAAACCAACACCGCCAAAAATCAACAAAGGATTGAAAGAAGTTCCGCCTGGTTTGTTGGCCACAGCCATACCGGCAGAGCGCGCCAAACGGTTAGAATCACCTTCCAAGAAATTGTCGAAACTGTAATTCGGATTTAACTGAGACTCAATTTTTAAATTTCTGATACCCGGAATTACAAAAGGATTTTTTAATTCGGGATTCAGGTTTTTAAACGGAGCGTCAACGTCTTGTGATTTTATCGGGCTGCGGTGTGCACTTGGCAATTGTTCCGTAAACGGTTGTTTGTTGCCATAAGTGTTTTCCATTTTAATTTTATAGAGTAACTTTGCGTTTTTTCCGAGTTCTTTGGTTAACGCTACCTTCAATAATTTTACGTAGTGTTCTTCAAGCCATTCGTAGAAAAATTTACTAGGAACCTGAATGTATAATGCGTTGTCTGTAAGTTCAACTGACTTAATCGGTTCAAACCAAGTTTTGAAAGCTTGTTCTTGAATATTGTCTTTTATGAACTCAAGACAGTTTTCCCATACCGATTGCGCAGTTTTGCTCATATTTGGTTTAAAATTATAGTAATTATTGTTAGGTTATTTTGACAAAAACGACAATGAAAATCGTCATGTTTTTCGGGATAACAAATATGTGAATAAAATTCGTTAAAAAAAATTTAAATGGTATTGATTTTTTAAAATTATTGTTGTAAAGAGTGATATCGATTATAGATTAAAAGCAAAAAAATCAGATGAAAGAACATCAAATTCAAGTTAGAGTTAGGTACTCGGAAACCGACCAAATGAGTGTAGTTTACCACGGGAATTATGTCCCTTATTTTGAGATGGGACGCGTGGAATGGCTTAGAAACAAAGGGATTTCATATAAATCGCTCGAAGAAAGCGGAATTGCGCTTCCGATAGTTTCTATGACGATAAATTACAAAAAACCAGCACGTTATGATGACTTACTTACAGTGATTACCAAGTTCAAAAGTCAATCCTCAGTGAAGATAGAATTTGATTGTGAAATTCGCAATGAAAAGGATGAGTTATTAACAACTGCGCATTTTATATTGGTATTTGTGGACATCAATTTGGGAAAACCTATTGCGCCGCCACAATACATTTTAGAGATCATGAATGATTAAATTTTTTGAATCTTAATTTCAAATAAATTATTAAAAATGTCGACCGTATTTTGGGCATTTTTTTTTCGGGTGGCGATTTCAATTTGGCAACTTTCGGTCATTTTTTGAGAGATGATTTCCAGGTTTTTTTCCTTGATTACGCGCATCACTTTATTCATGTTTTTATAATCAAAAGAAATCAGAAAATGAACATCTATGGTCTTTTCGATAATGACCGATTCCTCTAGTGCCATTTGTGCTGCAGTTCGGTAGGCTGAAATTAATCCACCAACACCCAATTTAACACCGCCAAAAAATCTAACGACCACCACTAATACATTGGTCACGCCAAAGGATTGGATTTGTCCGTATATCGGCATACCGGCAGAATTGCTGGGTTCTCCGTCGTCATTGGCGCGGTATTGAATTTTATCGGTTCCCAATTGGAAAGCATAGCAAAAATGAACAGCACCGTGATGTTGCTTCCGCAATTGATCTAAATGGGTTTTGATTTCGTCTTCGTTACTTACCGGAAAAGCATATCCAAAGAATTTGCTGTTTTTTTCTTTAAATAATATTTCAGGAGAAGGAGAAGCAATAGTATTATAGGTGTCTTTCAATGAAATTGAGATTTGATATTGAAATTTGCCATTGTCATTGATATTGTCATTGATTAGAACGGCAAATGCTTTTGGTCAAACAAATTGACCACGTCCTCTTGGCCTACTTGTAAATTCCAAACATGCAAACCTAAGCTTTCCGCCATATCGGTGTTGACTTTCTTATCGTCAACAAATAAGGTTCGTTTGGGAGATAAATCGTGTTTGTTGATTATCGTAGTAAAAATTTCCGGCTGAGGTTTTCTCATGCCCATTTCATAAGAGTAATACACTTTTTCAAAACAGCGGTAAAAATCGGTATAAAAAGACATGCCCACTTTATGCTCAAATCGGTTGATGTGGATGGAATCTGTATTGGTTAAAAGAAACAAACGGTATTTGTTGGCCAACAATTGTAAAAATTCTAAACGATACAACGGAAAATCGCCTATAACCGAATTCCAGGCTTTGGTGATTTCTTCGATAGAAGCGTTGGGTATAAATTGTTGAAAACTCTCTACAAATTCCACATCGCTAATTTGACCTTTTTCAAACAAATCATTTTTTGCCAGAAGCACTTCATTCGGGCCATCAAGACCCAGCTTTTTAAACTCCTCAATCGACTTTTCTTTTTCAAGGTTGATGAAGACATCGCCAAAATCGAAAATAATAGTGTTAATCATGGTTAAAATAAAGTTTAAGTTGGTCGCCTTTGAGGTCAGTTGTTTCGGAAATCCCACTCAATAAAGGAGCTGTTGTTCCTTCCTTCAACAAAATACTACCTGTAAAAACTCTAGCTTCATCCCAAAGATTATCACCTATAAATGTTTGCAAAGTTTGCTTTCCGCCCTCAACAATAACAGACTGTATACCGTGTCGGAACAAGATGTCGGTAATTTTTTTGGTTAGTTGCTTATCAAAGATAACACTTTCGTAAATAATATTCTCGTCAGAGATTAAATTTTCTTGCTCCGAAATTACAATGGTTTTGGTTTGGTTGTCTTTTACAAAATAATCCTTAGTGATTTTACCACTACGGTCTAAAATGACTCGAATAGGGTTTATTCCGGTCCAATCGCGAACATCCAGTTTCGGATTGTCGTCTAAAACGGTTTGTGTGCCCACTAAAATGGCCTGTTCCTCGCTTCGCCATTTATGGGTTAATTGCCGGGAAAAGAGATTGGAAATCCAAACCGGTTCTTGCTTTTCTTTGGTCAATGGCGCGATAAAACCGTCTTGGCTTTCGGCCCATTTCAGGATAATATATGGTCTGTTTTTTTGGTGAAAAGTAAAGAAACGCTTGTTCAACGCTTGGCATTCTTTTTCTAAAATGCCCACGGTAACCTGACAACCATTTTCAATCAATCGTTTGATTCCTGTGCCGGCTACTTTGCTGTTAGGGTCAACGGTTCCCACCACTACATTTGGTATTTTATGTTGGATAATCAAATCACAACAAGGCGGAGTTTTGCCGAAATGACTGCAAGGTTCGAGCGAAACATAAATGGTGGCTTTTGCCAAAAGAGATTTGTCTTTTACCGAGTTTACGGCCTTGACTTCGGCATGTGCTTCTCCGGCTTTTTGATGCCAACCTTCACCGATGATTTTCCCTTTATATACAATCACGCTGCCCACCAAAGGATTAGGATAAGTGGTTCCCAAACCGTTTTTGGCCAATTGAATGCAGCGATTAATGTATTTTTCGTGTATCTTCACAACACAAAAATAATACATTACTTTCAGAATAAATGCTATGCGAATAAGGGAAATCCAAAAAGAAGACAATCAGTCAATTGCGGCGGTAATTCGAGAAGTTTTTATCTCGGATAACTTCCCCAAAACCGGAACAGCCTTTGCCGATGTACAATTGGATTTCATGTTTGAAACTTACAATAAACCCAAGGCAATTTATTTTGTGTTGGAAATTGAGGGTAAAATCGTTGGCGGAGCAGGTGTAAGTCAATTAGAAAATTCCACGGAGAATATCTGTGAATTGCAAAAGATGTATTTTTTACAGGAAGCTCGTGGTAAAGGGATTGGTTCCCAAATGATTCAAAAATGTTTGGAAAAAGCTACTGAGTTCGGTTATGAAAAATGCTATCTCGAAACCTTGCCCGAAATGTTAGCCGCTCAAAGTTTGTATAAGAAAATGGGTTTTGAATACCTTTGTGCGCCTCTGGGCAATACCGGTCATACGACTTGTCCGGTTTGGATGATAAAAGAATTAAAACCCAAAAAATAAATTCCAAATTCCAATGTTGCTTAAAAATTACAAAACCATTTTTCTTCAAGAGCTTTCTTCGCTGTATGACGGAAACGAAGCAGAAAGCTTTTTCTATATCATATTGCAGAAGTTGCATGGTTTGAAACGAATTGATTTGGCACTAAACCCCGAAATGATTGTAGACGGTCTTCATTTAAAACAGTGGAAAAATATTGTTGCAGCGTTAAAAACACAAAAACCCATTCAGTATATCTTAGGAGAAACCGAATTTTATGGTTTGCCGTTTTTGGTCAATGAAAATGTGTTGATTCCAAGACCGGAAACAGAAGAGTTGGTTGGGTTGATTTTGGAAGAAGAGGGAAAAGGGAAAAGGGAAAAGGGAAAAGTCAGTATACTTGATATTGGAACGGGTAGTGGTTGTATTCCGATTGCCTTGAAAAAGAATTTGCCTCATGCCGAAGTTTATGCAATTGATGTCTCCGAAAAAGCATTGGCTACTGCCAAAATAAATGCAGAATTGAATAAAGTTGGGGTGAATTTTATGCTCAAAAATATACTGGAAACAAACGATTTAGAACAGCAATTTGACATCATCGTTTCCAATCCGCCCTATGTTAGAAATTTGGAAAAGGCGGAAATAAAGCCCAATGTTTTAGAATTTGAACCGCATTTAGCCTTATTTGTAGAAGATAACGATGCGCTTCTTTTTTATCGAAAAATCGCAGAACTGGCTCAAAAAAGCTTAGCTCCTAACGGACAATTGTACTTTGAAATCAACCAATATCTCGGAAAAGAAACCATTGAATTAGTAGAAAGTTATGGGTTCAAAAATGTAAAGTTGATTAAAGATGTCTATGGTAACGACAGGATGATATCGGCAATATTATAAAACAAGATATTGCCTACTCATACCTCAGCGCCTCAATCGGGTCTAATTGCGAAGCTTTGATGGCAGGATATAAACCGGAAACCAGTGCTACCACAAAACTCGTGGCAAAGGCAGCCAACATAGCGCCCCACGGAATTACAAAATCCCAATCGGCACTCACACAGATTAAAAATCCAATCAATATGCCGAAAATGATTCCGAAGATTCCTCCAATTTGTCCGATGGTTAGGGTTTCTATAAAAAATTGAAAAGCGATAGTGCTTTTTTTGGCGCCAAGGGATTTGCGCACACCAATTTCACGAGTTCTTTCGGTGACAGAAACAATCATGATGTTCATCAAAGCGATGGAAGAACCCAATATGGTAATAATTCCGATTACCCATGCTGATACATTCAAATAACCGGTTAGGTCAGCAATTCTGTTGAGTAAATCATCACTTCTGGAAATACCGAAATTACTTTCTTCTACGGGATTGAGTCGTCTGATTTTGCGCATG
>NZ_CAMLRU010000032.1 GCF_946482535.1 uncultured Flavobacterium sp. | reverse complement strand
TTTGCAGTCTTATTCTGTTTTTTTGTTTTTCAGCCCTACATGCTCAAACTTCGGGGATTAAAGGAATTGTTATAGAAGACAAAACCGGTCAACCATTACCGGGTGCTACGGTTACTATTAAAGGACTCAATAAGTCCAGAGTAACTGATGCTGAAGGGAATTTTAATTTTTCAAAAATAGAACCCGGAACCTATGAATTGACAGTCACCGCATTGAGTTTTCAAGAGAAAGCGATTACGGAGGTGATAGTAATTAAAGATGAAATAAATGTTTTAACCATTTCATTGGAAGAAAAAAACAATCAGTTGGATGAGATAGTTATTAAGACTACCAGGGCCAAGGTGGAATCGGTTAAGTCATTACTCACAATGCAGAAGAATAGTGCTAACGTATCCGATGGAATTTCTGCTGAAACAATTAAGCGAACTCCGGACAAAAACACCTCAGATGTTTTGAAAAGAATCAGTGGTGCCAGTATTCAAGACAATCGATTTGTCATTGTCAGAGGTTTGAATGACCGGTATAATGCTGCCCTGTTGAATGGAGCACCTTTACCAAGTTCCGAGCCCGACAGAAAGGCTTTTTCTTTTGATATATTTCCGTCTAACATGTTGGATAATTTGGTAATTACCAAAACCGCTTCACCTGATTTACCGGGAGAATTTGCCGGTGGAGTGGTTCAAATTAATACCAAGTCGGTACCGGATAAAGATTTCCAGTCAATTACTATTGGTTCAGGATACAATACTATTACTACTTTCAAAGAGCAAAAAACATACAAAGGCAGTGGCACTGATTGGCTTGGTTTTGACAACGGAACCAGAGATTTGCCTTCCAATATTCCGAGTACCGAAGTTTTTAATACTTTAACTTATCAGGAAAAGGCAGCGTTAGCTAAGACATTTGAATACGATTGGAAAATCAACAACAGTACTTTTAAGCCCAACACCAGTTTTCAATATGCCATAGGGAGAAATATTGGTTTTGGCGACAGAAACCTTGGGATTTTATTCTCTGTTTCCCACAGTATCTCCAATAATTTTAACGAAGTGGTTAGGAGTGATTATGACAATGCAGACCCGACTTTACCATCAGTGTTGCTTTCGCAATTCGAAGACGATAATTACAGTCAGCAAGTTCTGACCGGAGCTTTAGCTAATTTTTCATTTAAGTTTAATGAAAACCACACCTTAAATTTCAAAAATATTTTGAGCATCAATTCAACTGATTTGGTGGTTGAAAGAAGCGGTAAAACCCAAGTGGAAGAAACAGGAGTGCTCAATTCAAACGTAAGATGGTTTACCAGTAACAAAATATACTCAGGTCAGTTTGGTGGGGATCATTATTTCCCTAAAACAAAAATAAAAATCAATTGGAATGGTTTCTACAGCGATATCCAGAGGTCGATTCCCAATTTGAGGAGAAATATTTATTTTACAGTTGATCCTGAAAGTACCGATCCGGCACAAACGGTTCCTTATGCACAAATTGCGGCCAATAATGGAGGTCCGGATTATGGAGGCGGTATGTTTTTTTCAGAAAATAAAGAGACCATTTTAGGAGGCAAAGTGGATTTCTCCAAGAAGTTTGACCTCGGTGAAAACTTAAGTAATGAAATTAAGGTTGGTGCATTATTACAAAAAAGAGATAGGGATTTCTTTGCCAGACAATTGCAATATAACACTTTACTTTCGGGCGGAAGTTTTGATTATTCTTTGTTGACTTTACCCGATGCCACCATTTTCTCTATTGAAAATATGGGTGTTATTTCTCCGGGGGTGAATGGTTTTACTCTTTTTGATTTGACCAAATTTAATGATAGCTATAAAGCAGGGTCAAAATTAAATGCTGCTTATGCCATGATGGATAACAGATTCAAGAAATTCAGATTGGTTTGGGGTATACGTGTTGAAGAATATACTCAAACTTTGGAGACAAGGTTAACCGAAACAGAATACCTGGACATGGAAGATAAAAAGATGGATTTCTTGCCTTCTGCTAATTTGATTTTCTCCATTAACAAAAAACAAAATTTAAGACTTAGTTATTCTAAAACTTTGAATCGACCAGAGTTCAGGGAATTAGCGCCATTTGGGTTTTATGATTTTACTACACAGTTTTTTACCCAAGGGAATGCCGACTTGAAAAGGGCATCCGTTCAAAATTATGATTTTAGATACGAACTTTATCCCGGCAAAGGACAATTGTTTTCGGTGTCATATTTCATTAAAAGATTCAAAGATCCTATTGAAATCATCCAACAGGTAAACAATAGAACCATTGGTTACGAAAATGCCAAAAGTGCCAAAAACAGCGGTATTGAGTTAGAGTTCAGGACTCTTTTGAGTTCGCTTTTCAAAGAAGGTAAGGCCGCTTTTTTAGATGATATGACACTCTTTTCAAATATAGCTGTCATTAGATCAAAAGTAGATGTGTCTAACGTTAATAACGGAAACAGAGAAACCAACAGACCAATGCAAGGTCAGTCTCCCTATGTATTTAACGCTGGTTTACAGTATTTAAATAAAGAGAATGGTTGGATATTTTCAACAAACATCAATCGTGTCGGAAACCGTATTGCCTATGCCTCAAGTGAAGTAAAACCGGCAATATGGGAAAAAGCAAGGACTTTTTTAGACGTTCAGATTGCAAAAACATTTTACAATAATAAATTAGAATTAAAACTAAATGTCCAAAATATATTGGCACAGGACTTAATTTTTTATCAAAACAACTACCAAAATAGGTTGTACAACACTTCATTGTTTGAAGGTCTTTCTAATGCTATTTTTACCGGGGATCATGCTAATGAAGATGGTTATAACAAATATGATGATGATGCGATATGGGTGACTAAATTCGGACCAACATTTTCGTTGTCTTTAACGTATAATTTTTAATGAGTAGTAACAATTTAGCCGCCAAACAAGCTGAATTCAAAAGTAGTTTGTTTGGAGAAGATTTTATATGGGGCGTTTCCTCTTCGGCACTTCAAACAGAAGGAGCGTCTGAAAAAGAGGGCAAGGGGTTGTCAATATGGGATAAGTTTTCTAAAAAAAAAGGGGCAATATTGAACAATGATTCTCCGGAAATAGGAAATAATTTTTATGAAAATTATAAAGAAGACATCGACCTAATCAAGAAATTAAAAATCCCCAATTTCCGATTTTCAATTTCTTGGCCCAGAATACTGCCTAATGGAATCGGAACAGTTAATCCGCATGGGATTGCCTTTTATCATAATGTTATCGATGCCTGCTTAGAACAAGGAATAGAACCTTTTATTACGCTTTATCATTGGGATTTACCTTTGGCTTTAGAGGAAAAAGGAGGGTGGACCAATCGTGAAATTTTATCTTGGTTTGAAGAGTTTGTGACCGTTTGCGTCAATGAGTATAATGATAAAGTAAAGAATTGGATAGTGCTAAATGAGCCTTCTGTTTTTACCGGGGCTGGGTACTTTTTTGGCGTTCATGCCCCGGGAAGAAAAGGATTAAATAACTTTTTACCAGCCATGCATCACGCATTGCTTTGTCAAGCAATTGGTTATAAGAGGATTAAAACCATTGATCCCCATGCTCAAGTTGGGACTACCTTTTCTTGCACATATATTACCCCCTTAAGATATTCGGTTAAAGATTTAAATGCCGCCCAAAGAGTTGACGCTTTGTTGAACAGAGCATTTATTGAACCTTCTCTCGGATTAGGGTATCCTATTGAGGCACTTCCTTTTTTAAAAGGTATCAGCAAGTACATCGAAAAAGGAGATGACGAATTGATAAAAGCGGAGTTTGATTTTATAGGCTTGCAAAACTATACCCGAGAAGTGGTGGAGCACAATTCTTATGTACCTTATTTAAATGCTAAAATCATTTCTGCCCAAAAAAGAAAAGTTAATTTAACAGCAATGAAATGGGAGATTTATCCCAAATCAATTTCTACTATGATTAAAAAGTTTAGCCAATATGACGGGGTAAAAAAAATTATTATCACCGAAAGTGGCGCTTCTTTTTTTGATGAATTACAAGCTAATGAAATTAATGATGTTGAAAGAATTCGTTACATAAAGTCCTATTTGGAGGAAGTCTTATGGGCAAAAAGAAATGGCGGAAAAGTGGAAGGCTATTTCGTTTGGTCACTAACTGATAATTTTGAGTGGGCTGAAGGATACAGGCAACGTTTCGGATTGGTCCATGTAGATTTTAATACCCAAAAGAGAACCATCAAAAACTCGGGATATTGGTATGCTGAATTTCTTTCTAACACCAAAAAAATTGAGGAAAGTACAGCTTCCGATATATGGGGCTCTTTCTTATTCTAATAATTTTCAGTACTGTTTTCAAAGGGTTAACTTTTAGCAAACATTTTGCAATTATTTTCTTTACGATTAGCCTTAAACAGAAAACTATTTAATAACACAAAAATTATTTTTATTTAATTGTTGATTTACAGTCACTTGTTATTGTGATTATATGTTTGCCATGTCTAACAAAAAATCATTCAACAATGAAAAAAAATTATTTTGTAGCAATTTTGGCTTTAATTTTCAATTTTGCTTCTGCTCAAGTTGAGCAAACCACTTATCGTGGTGCATTTGCGCCGGCTCCCACTGCTCAGTGGACTGACAGCTGGACAAATTTTGATCCTAATAATGCCGTTTATGGCACTGTTACCAATGTGATTAGTACTGATATCACTACAAACACAACATGGACTTCTGATAAAGTTTATGAATTAAACGGTACTATTTATGTAAGAAACAATGCTACATTAACTATCCAACCAGGAACAGTTATCAGAAGCAATGTTGCCGCCTCTGCTTTGTTTGTTACGAGAGGAGCAAAATTAAATGCCATCGGTACGGCTTCACAACCCATCGTTTTTACTTCAAAGAATGCTGTAGGAGCCAGAAATAGAGGAGACTGGGGAGGAATTGTTCTTTTAGGAAGAGGGGCTTATAACGTTAATAACGGTGAAAACTACATTGAAGGAATTTCTCAAACTGTTGAAACACAATTTGGAGGCGGTTTATCTCCAATTAATAATGACAATTCAGGAACATTAAAGTATGTTAGAATTGAATTCGCCGGTTATGTATTTTCACCAAACAATGAGTTAAATGGTTTAACCTTTGGTGCTTGTGGTAGCGGAACTACTGTTGACTATGTTCAGGTTTCTTATTCTAATGATGATTCATTTGAGTGGTTTGGTGGTTCAGTTAATTGTAAACACTTAGTAGCTTTAAATGGTTTAGATGACGATTTTGATACAGATAACGGATACAACGGAATTGTTCAGTTTGCTTTGTCTGTAAGAGATCCTCTAGCGGCTGATATTTCAACTTCTGAATGTTTCGAATCAGATAATAACTCTGGTGGAACTTCAGTTGCTCCTTTTACAACTGCTATTTTTACAAATATTACTGCTGTTGGACCAACTTATCGTTCAACTTTAACAGGTGGTTCTCCATTAAACGGACTTTATGATAGAGCTCTTAGAATTAGAAGAGCTTCTAAGTTGAGAGTTTTTAACTCTTTATTTTTAGATTTTAAAAGAGGTTTACATTTAGATGGTACTGCTTCTGAAAATTTTGCTGTAGTCAATGACGAATTGAAATTCGAAAATAACATTATTGCCAGTGCATTTACACCAAGTGTTCCATTAGTAAATACTGCTGCTGCTACAATTGCATGGTATGCTGCTAACAATAATACTTCTTTAACATCTAGTACCGGTATTTTGACTTTACCTTACAATACTACTGCTCAAAACTACACAGGATTAGATCACAGACCGGCTTCAGGTTCTATTGCTGAGACAGGTGCAATTTTTACGGATTCATCTTTTAATGGGTTATTAACCCAAGTTGAAACACCAAATCCTATTGTAACCACACCTATCAATTATTGTAAAGGTGCTGTAGCTGCTCCATTAAATGTGGTTAATGCTCCGGGAACTATTTTACAATGGTATACTGCTGCTACAGGAGGAACACCTTCTGCTACTGCACCTGTTGTATCAACAACTTTAGTTGGAACCAAAGTTTATTATGTAACTCAAAAAAATACTACTACCGGTGTTGAGAGTTCTCCGAGAACTGCAATCACTGTTAATACATTAGCATCTCCAGCTGTAGCTTTGGGAACAATAACCAATGGCGATTTACTTCCAGCAATAACAGCTATCGGACAATATGTTGGAACTACTACTCCTATAACCTATACTATTCCGGCTTCAACTGAAGTAGGTGTAACAAGTTATTTCTGGACTGTTCCTTTAGGAACTACCATCGTATCGGGTCAAGGAACAACTTCTTTAACGGTTCATTTTAATAATGTTCCAGCCGGTGCTGAGTCATATGGAAATATTGCTGTTCAAGCTCAAAACGATAACGGTTGTAGAGGTGTTGCCAAAACAGTAACATTAATCAAATCATTGCCTTTAGCTCCTGCTAGTCTTAAAATGACAGATGCTTTGTTGCCTAACTCACCAACAACAGGTTTGCCTGTAGCAGTTACATCATTTGCCGAATATATGGGAACTTCAAAAGAATTAACCATAACTGCTGCTCCGGTTTCTACTGCCAGTTCTTATGTTTGGGAATTGCCTACTGGGGTTAATCCAATTTTAGGTACAGCGGGAACTCCGGTTGTAAAATTGTATGCAACTTATCCGTTCACCAATACTATTAGTTCTGCTCCTACAGCCAATGGAAATGTATACTACAGAGTAACTGAAATTACTTATAGTAATGGAATTACTATACAAACTGCTACTAAAACTACAGTTGGTGGTGCTGCCAATGTGGTTGTAACAAACTTAACCAATGAGGGAGCAACAATAAATCCTGCTTTCCCAATTGTTTCAAGCACTTCTAATGTGATTTATGTAAACTTCTTAGGAGTTACCAGTGCAAATACTTATAATTATATGACCACTGCACTTGTTCCGGTTTCTACTAACGTATTACGAATTGGTGCCAAATCAAGAAACGGTGTGGGTGTTTCCTCAACTATAAATTCGGCACTTGTTGACCCTACTACTACATCAACAGCCAAATTGTTGACATTAAAAGCCATTTTGCCAAAAGCACCGGTTTTAAAAATGACCAATGATGCAGTTAGTACTACTACAGGTGTTACTGTAATTAGTAAATTTATAGGTACTACTACAGAATTTACATTGACTTCTAGTGTTTCAAAAGGAGCTTCCTCTTACGAATGGTTATTACCTGCAGGAGTAAATGTTACTTTTGGTAATCCTGCAACGGATAGAATTATTAAAGTTAACTTTGCTAATGTTGCATCAGGGATAACAACTTTATACATAGGAGCAAGAGCTAAAAATGGAATAGGTACTTCTGATTCATCGGCTCTTAATTCATTAGCCTTAGCACCTTATACCAATTCACCTTATAAGTTATTAAAACTTACGGCTGCAGTACCAACTCCTGTTACAACAGTTACAGGTCAAGTTGCTGCTTTGTGTGGAGGAACAACTTATAGCTATACTATGTCAGCTTCTGTATTTGCAAATTCTTATATAATTACAGCACCAACAGGTTCAATTGTAACCTCTGCAAGTAACACGACAAATACTTCAAACGTATTGGCAACTAGTGATTTAGCTTTTGATGTAACCTATCCTGCTGGCTTTACTGTAACTACTGCAACACTAGTATCAGAGAAAACAATAGCTATTACTTCTGTAAATGGAGTTGGAAATAGTTTAACAAATAAAGTGGTTACATTGGCTACTGCTTTAGCAAATATTGGAGTACACACAAATTCTTATATTAATCCTAATACAGGTATTCCTTCTGCAGTACTTTTCGGAATATGTAATATGCAGACAATAAGTGTTCCGAGTGTACCATTTGCCACATCATATGTTTGGACGCCAGCCAACGGAGCTGTTATTGTAAGCGGTCAAGGAACCAATACCGTTGTGGTTGATTATTCAGCTGTTACTCCATTGGTTGCAGGGACGAAAAACTTCTTAAAAGTTAAGGCTTATAATGGTTGTACTTACAGCACTGAAAAGTCTATCTCATTAACTTGGGATGGAGTAACCCTTTGTGGTGGAAAAATGGATTCTAATGTAAGCTTACCATCAACAGTTTCAATTTATCCAAACCCTGCAGTTGATAACTTTACTATAGAATTAATGTCTCCTGTATCAAGCAAAATGACAATGACAATCGTTGATATGAATGGATCTGTTGTTAGTACTAAAGATTTAGAATTAACTGAAGGTAAAAATGTTATCAACGAAAACATCTCTTCTTTAAGTAGTGGTATCTACTTCGTGAATTTCTATAATTCAGCCAATAACGAAACTATCGTTAAAAAATTAGTTAAGAACTAACCACTCTCAAGTTAGTGATTATAAAAGGGCGCAATTTGCGCCCTTTTTCTTTTATAGTTTAAATGATAAAAATAGATTAAAACCCTAGAATCAATTTGGCAATCGAGAAGTAAATTAAAATTCCGCAAATGTCGTTACTGGTGGTGATGAAAGGTCCGGTGGCCAAAGCCGGGTCGATGTTAAATCGGTGGAGTAGTAAAGGAATGAATGTTCCGATAAGTGAGGCAATGATGATTACCGAGATTAGTGCAATGGTCACAATTTCGCCAATGATGATTTCTACATTCAACAAGAAATGGCTGCCAATAAAAAGGATAGAGGCCAAGATAATACCGTTAAGCAAACTCAACGAGACTTCTTTGATCAAACGATTCCACAACGAACCGCTGATAGATTGGTTGGCCAAACCTTGCACAATAATCGCCGAAGATTGTACGCCCACGTTTCCGGCCATCGCCGCGATTAATGGTGTGAAGAAAAATAAATTGCCGTGATTAGCCATAGCACCTTCGAATAAACCCAGAACTCTAACGCTGATGAAGCCACCAAACAAAGCCAAAACCAACCAAGGCAAACGCGCACGGGTTAAGTCGAGTATGCTGTCATCGGCTTCTACGTCTTGCGAGATACCGGCCGCTAATTGGTAATCTTTGTCGGCTTCTTCTTTAATCACGTCTACGATATCGTCTATGGTGATTCTGCCGACCAATCTGCCCATTTCGTCTACTACCGGAATGGCTTCCAAGTCGTATTTTTGCATGATGCGCGCCACATCGGTATTCGGAGTATCTACCCGAACGTAATCTACTTTTTTAATGTATACTTGGCTGATAGGCGTTTTGGTCGAAGTGGTCAATAAGTCTTTGAGCGACAATCTTCCTTTCAAACGGTTTTCGTCATCGACTACATAAATTGAATGCACTCGGGTGACATTTTCGGCTTGGATTCGCATTTCTTTGACGCAAGTCAGTACGTTCCAGTTTTCATTGACTTTTACCAACTCTTTTCCCATCAAACCTCCGGCAGTATCCTCGTCGTAGCGCAACAAATCTACAATGTCTTTGGCGTGTTCTACGTCTTCTAATTCGGAGATTACTTCCTCTTTTTTGCTTTGCGAAAGTTCGGCTATAATGTCGGCCGCGTCATCGGTGTCTAATTCGTCAAGCTCTTCTGCAATTTCTTTGGCCGAAAGCCCTTGAAGGATTTTTTCCCGCAAATCGTCTTCCAATTCGGGAAGGATTTCTGCGGTGATTTCGCTGTCTAAAATTTTAAAAATATAAGTGGCTTGAGCGGTTTCTAATTCCTCAAAAATCTCCGCGATATCGGCATGGTGAAGGTCATTCAACAAAACAACCAATTCTTGGTCATTCTTGTCGTGAATGAGTTGCTCGATTTGCGCTAAGAGTTCTTTGCTGATTTTAAACTGCATTGGCTTCTATTTTTTGAGTAAGTTCGATGAATTGTTCTACCGATAATTGTTCCGGACGGAGGTCAAAGATAGTGTCTTCTTTTAAATTATCCGACAAGTTGAAAGATTTTAGACTGTTTCGCAACGTTTTTCGTCGTTGTTGGAATCCGGTTTTGACCACATTGAAAAACAATTTTTCGTTGCAAGGCAAATGGAAATTAGCTTTTCGGCGCAAACGCAACACTCCCGATTTAACTTTGGGCGGCGGATTGAAAACGTGCTCGTGAACGGTAAACAAATATTCGGCCTCATAAAATGCCTGCACTAAAACGGATAAGATTCCGTAAACTTTGCTGCCTTTTTTAGAACAAATTCTTTCGGCTACTTCTTTCTGAAACATTCCCGAAAACTCCGGAACTTGCTCGCGTAAGTCCAAACATTTGAATACAATTTGGGACGAAATATTATAAGGGAAGTTACCGCTGATGGCAAAAGGTTCGCCTTTAAAAACTTCGTTAATGTCATATTTTAAGAAGTCTTTTGAAATGATTTTGCCGTGCAACTTCGGATAATGCGCATTTAAATACTCGACCGATTCGGTATCGATTTCAATCACGTAAGTGGTGGTTGGTTTTTCCAACAAGTATTTGGTCAAAACACCCATGCCCGGACCGATTTCCAATACGTTGTCATAGCCTTCAAGACTTAGTGTGTCGGCGATGTCTTTGGCAATACTTTCATCGGTTAAGAAATGTTGCCCGAGGTGTTTTTTGGCTTTTACTTTTTCCATTTTAATGGTCGCTTATCAATTCCAACTCTGTTCTGAAGGCCAACATCTTGTCGCCAAACAATCGGTGTCCTTCTTCGCGTAATCTTGGGGCATCTTCGTCGTAATATTTTTGTAAAGTTTCTTTCGAATCGGTACAGTATTGAATAGAATAAGTGGTGCCGCCCATTTCTTCTTCGACTAAAACCTTAACCATACGCGCCGAAGAAAATTTTCCGGTGGCTAAGACATCGCTGATGTGTTTTTCCTGCATCCATTGCATCCATTGGTCGTGAACACTTTCATGTATGTTGATAGTTACGTTATAAAGTATCATAGGATTTTTGATTTCAGATTAATAATTTTTGATTTCAGATTGTATTAAAATCTGCCAACTGCTACTGCCAACTGAACACTACAAATTAGTGTCGCCTCGGAGTTTTCGGTACTTGTTTCGGGAGTCTACGAAGTAAATGCTGTCTTCATGTTTGAAGATGATTTCTTCGTATAACGGTTTGGCTTCTTCAACATCGCTTAGATTGAGATTGTAAATCTCAGCTGAATAATACAGCGCTTCATCCACATAAATGCTTTCTTTATGATTGGTGATAATGTTGTTGTAATATTCTAAAGCTTTGGTGTAATCGCCCATTTTTTCATAAGTTTTGCCAATGCGCAACAGCGTTACCGCTTCAATTTCTTCGCCTTTGTGTTCTTTTAAAATGAGTTGGAATTGCGCCAAAGATTCCGGTTTTTTATTTTGGTACAACAAAAAATCAGCACGGGAAAATTTCTTCAAAGCCACTTGGGTCGAATCTTCTACGGTATTGTCGCTTATCAATAAAAACAAATCCAAAGCATCATTGGCAATCAATTGCGAAGCAGCCGATTTTAATACTTTTAGCTGATGGGTTGCCCATTCGAAATCGCCTTTATAGTAACTGGTTTTGGCGGTTTTCAATTGCGCTTCTTGTCCGGTTATATCGCCTGCCATGTCTTCGCCTACTTGCGAATAGTAAATCAAGGCTTGGTTATATTTTTCTTCCAATAAAAGAATGTCGGCCAATTGCATTTTGAGTTCGGCCAATTGGTAACGGTTGATGGGCATTTCCATGGCGTTTTTCAAAATGACTTTGGCTTTTTCAGGATTGTTCAAATGAAACGCGGTGAAATCGGCTTCCAATTCGAGCAGCGATAAAGTGTACGGACTTACCCCAAATTCTTTGATGAGTTTGTCTAATTCGGCCGTGATGACTGCATAATCTTTGTCGGTGGCATGGTCAATTTTCATTTCCATCAAATAAGAATGCGCCTGAATCAACAGTTCCAAATCGTTGGTGTTTTCCAACACAAAAGTCAGGATTTCTTTAGCCGAATCCTGGTCGTTATCGGCTATGGCCATTTCGCCTAAATTGACAATATTGCCAAAGGATTCCGGGTTTCTTTTGTAGATGGCTTTTTGTTGTACAAAAGCTTTGCCGTATTCTTTGAGTTGCACAAAATACCAACTCAAAAAATCATTCCAAAACACATCTTGGGTTTTTTGGGTTCTGAGGAGCAAGGCTTTCTTTAAAGTATCATTAAAATTTTCATCACCATCTTCGGTCATAAATCGCGACAACTGATTTTGTATGATGGGCAAGTTTTGTGGGTTTTGATAGGCTTCTAATAAATAGGTTTCTATCATCAAATCGATTTCGCCTTTTTGACCGTAAAGCATTGCCATTTGAAAATTAAAACTCAATTTCGGATCAATTTCCAAAGCGGTTTTATAAGCCAAAAGGGCATAATCAAACAAGGCTTTTCTCTCGAAAGTGTAAGCGATGCCGTAAGCTTCGGGCGCATTTTTTTTGATTTTATCAATCGCCTGATTGTAATATTTATCGGCTTTCTCTTGGTTTTTTTGCAATTGATAGTTATATCCTAAATCAATTAAAAGACTGTTTTGGCGGTATTTGTTCAGCCTTTCTTCTAAGGCTTTTTCGGCTTTGTCAAATTGTTGCAATTGTTGGTAGCACTCAATGACTCTTTGGAAATAATTGGAATTTCCTTGTTGGTCTTTGAGCAATTCTTCATAGCTCACCAAAGCTTTTTCAAATTCGCCACGGTCAAAATAATTATTGGCCAACTGCTCGTTTTGAGCCGAAGCCCAAAGCGAAAGGAATAAGAAGGTGATGGAAAGCAATTTTTTCATGGCAACAATTGTAAAGCGAACAATGTACTAAAGTAACACTTTTTGTGCTCCGTTAGTACATTGTTTAAATTAAGATTAACTTATTTAGTTAATAATATCAAAACCGGTATAAGGACGCAATACTTCCGGGATTACGATGCCTTCCGGCGTTTGGTAATTTTCTAAAATTCCGGCTAAAACTCTGGGTAGTGCCAATGAGCTTCCGTTCAAGGTGTGTGCTAATTGGGTTTTGCCGTCTTTGCCTTTGAAACGCAATTTCAAGCGATTGGCCTGATAAGTTTCAAAATTAGATACGGATGAGATTTCTAACCATCGGTCTTGCGCGGTTGAAAAGACTTCAAAATCGTAAGTCAATGCCGAAGCAAAGCCCATATCGCCACCGCAAAGGCGTAAAATTCTGTAAGGCAATTTTAATTCCTGAAGAATCGTTTTAACGTGTTCAACCATACCGTCGAGCGCTTCGTGTGATTTGTCAGGATGTTCTATCCGAACAATTTCTACTTTGTCAAATTGGTGCAATCGATTCAATCCGCGAACGTGTGCGCCCCAAGAACCTGCTTCTCTGCGGAAACAAGGGGTATAACCTGTGGCCAAAATCGGCAAATCTTTTTCCTGAAGAATAACATCGCGGTAAATATTGGTTACCGGAACTTCGGCCGTAGGGATTAAGTATAAATCGTCTTTAGCATCGTGGTACATTTGACCTTCTTTATCGGGTAATTGTCCGGTTCCGTAGGCGGAAGCTTCATTAACCATATGCGGCACTTGAAATTCTTGGTATCCGGCTTCGGTATTTTTATCTAAAAAATAAGCGATCAAAGCACGTTGTAATTTAGCGCCTTTGCCTTTGTAAACCGGAAATCCCGGAGCGGTTATTTTGGTTCCCAATTCGAAATCGATGATGTCGTACTTTTTAATCAAATCCCAATGCGGTAAAGCACCGTCATGCAATACCGGAATATCGCCTTCTTGAAACACATTGATATTGTCATCGGCTGATTTTCCTGGTGGAACGATATCGGCCGGCGTGTTGGGAAGCAAATACATTTTTTGGGTTAGCTCGGTTGTGAAAACCTCTAATTTTTCTGCTAATTCTTTGCTGGTTTCTTTGAGCTGACTTGTTTTTTGTTTCAGGATTTCGGCTTTGGCTTTTTCACCATTCTTCATCATTTCACCAATGGCCGAGGAAAGTTTGTTGGCTTCTGCCAAAGTATTGTCGAGCGCTACTTGAGTGCTTCTTCGGTTTTCGTCTAATTGAATGACTTCTTCAACAATTGTTGTAGCATCCATATTTCTTTTGGCCAAAGCGGCGAGCACTTTTTCCTTGTTTTCTCTGATGTAACCTATTTGTAACATGTCATTTTCTTTATAAGCACGCAAATTTAATGAAATGTTTGATAAAACCTTTCGGTTGCCAAAAAACTTCCTCATAGTAAAAGAATTACAATCAAAGGAATGCGGTTTATTTTATCATTATTTTGACATTCAGATACTTCAAATATTGCTATATTCGCAAAAAAATCATTTGCCACTTATGAAAAAGTACTATTTTTTAATACTTTACTTTACAATTCCGTTTGTTTTTGCTCAGAATTTTGTAACAGAAACCTCAAGGATTGCAGAGTCTGAAATGAAATCGGCTTCACAGTTGATGAGCTTTCAGGCCAATCCTAATACCGCTAATTATGATGTTACCTATCATAAATTAGAATTTACCGTGAATCCGGCAGTTTATGCAATAACCGGAAAAGTCACCACCACTTTCAAGGCTTTGAGTGACATGACAACCGTGACTTTTGACTTTGCAAACCAATTGAATGTGAGCTCGGTAAAGCAAGGAGCAACCAATTTGAGTTTTGTTCAGAATACCAACAAAGAGTTGGTAATTACTTTGCCAAGTATTTTAACCGCTAACAGTTTTGCTACAGTAGAAATTAATTATTCGGGAGCGCCGCCTACCGGCGAACAAGCTTTTACACGCTCAACTCACAACGGAACACCGATTATTTGGACATTGTCTGAGCCTTTTGGCGCCAGAGATTGGTGGCCTTGTAAGCAAGATTTGAATGATAAAATTGATAGTATTGACGTTTACATCACGGCACCGTCGCAATATGTTAGTGTGGCTAATGGGATTGAACCGGAAGCGCCCGTAATTAACGGCTCAAACAAGACGACACATTTTCATCACGGATATCCTATACCGGCCTACTTGGTGGCGATAGCGGTTACCAATTACCAAGTTTATACCCAGACTGCAGGAACTGCTCCTAATACTTTTCCTATTGTAAATTATATCTATCCGGAAAATTATACTACAGCGGTAAGTTCTTTATCGGAAACTTTGCCTATTATGGATATTTTTGAGGACCTGTTTGAAACCTATCCATTTAGCGCTGAAAAATATGGTCATGCCCAATGTGGTTTTGGCGGCGGAATGGAGCATACCACTGTTTCTTTTATGGGAGGATTTAGTCGAGGATTGATTGCCCATGAATTGGCACACCAATGGTTTGGCGACAAAATTACTTGCGGTACTTGGAAAGACATTTGGTTGAATGAAGGATTTGCTACCTATCTAGCCGCATTAGCCATTGAAAATTTGGATGGATTGGATGCTTTTGTGACAGAAAAAACAAATATGATAGATTTCATAACTTCAAGTCCGACAGGAAATGTTTACTTAACGGATGCTCAAGCTACTAATGTCGGCAGAATTTTCAGTAGTCGATTGAGTTACAACAAAGGGGCGATGGTGTTGGAGATGTTGCGATTTAAATTGGGCGACACCAACTTTTTTCAAGGCGTTAGAAATTATTTGGCCGATCCGAATTTGGCCTATAAATATGCGGTAACATCCGATTTTCAAACGCATATGGAAAATATTTACGGTCAGGATTTAAGCGAATTTTTCCAAGATTGGATTTACAATCAAGGTTATCCTACATATACTATTACGGCTCAGAACTGGGGTCAGGGTCAAGCCAAATTTGTGATTAACCAAACCCAATCAGATGCTTCGGTATCTTATTTTGAAATGCCGGTTCCGGTGAGAATTTATGGTTCCGGAGGACAACAAGCTGATTTGGTTTTGAACAACACTTTTAATGGGGAAGAGATTATTACAGCTGTTCCTTTTTCGGTTACCGGGGTTGTGTTTGATCCTGAGAAACACATTATTTCTGCCAATTCGACGGTTACTTTGGGGAGTCAAGATTTTAATTTAGAGGAGGCCGTGGTGCTGTATCCTAATCCTAGTGCGGATGTTATACACATTCAAATGCCGGCTAATTTAATGTTAGAGAAAGCTACTGTTTACAACAGTCTTGGGCAGAAAGTTTCAGAAAGCAACACGGTAGATTTCTCTGTTAGCCAATTGGCTTCAGGTGTTCATTATATCGATATCCAAACGACAGCGGGCACTTATCATAAAAAATTCATAAAAAAATAATCTTAAACGAATATTGTATGCAGGAGTAAGGTGAAAACCTTACTTTTGTGCGTTTATAAAACACAAAAACAATAATGATACAAATAGCGCAAATCCTTTTTATACTTTCTGTTTTAGTAATTCTACACGAGTTTGGTCACTATATCACCGCCAAAATGTTTAAAGTTAGGGTCGAAAAATTTTATTTATTTATCGATGCCGGTTTTTCCATTGTTAAGAAAAAGATTGGAGAAACAATATGGGGAATAGGTTGGTTGCCTCTGGGAGGTTATGTGAAACTTTCAGGGATGATTGATGAGAGCATGGATACGGAACAACTAAACCAAGAGCCTCAGCCATGGGAGTTTCGTTCTAAACCGGCTTGGCAACGTTTAATTATTATGTTGGGCGGAATCATCGTCAACATCTTGTTGGCTTGGTTTATTTATACCACCATGTTTTCAACGGTAGGGCAAAAATATGTTTCAACAGCAGTTATTCAAAAAAACGGATTGGCTTTTGGAGAAGTAGGACTGAATGCAGGTTTCAGGAATGGGGATAAAATAGTTTCTGTTGACGGGCAGTTGCAGCCAAAATTTAATTGGTTGGTGATGGATGTGTTGTTGAGCGACGAATTAGTTATCGACAGAAATGGGGAAAAAGTTGTCCTTCACCTTAGTGATGAACAAATCAAGCAAATTTTAGGAAGAGAAGGAAAAGGGTTCATCAAAGCCAGAACGCAATTGAATATGTTGTATGTCGACAGTCTATACAACAACAAGACGGCATTGATGAAAAGAGATGTGTTGTTAGGAATCAACAATACCAAATTGGAGTATTTTGACCAGTTAAATGATTCTTTACACAAAAATAAAAACAAGGAGGTTCATTTATTGGTTTCAAGAAACGGACAAGAAGTTAAGGTGCCTATCAAGGTCACTGAAAAATTTTCGCATGGATTGGACAGTATAGCCGGGATTAATCTTGATGCTAAATTTGATAACTTTTACATAAAAGAAGTTATAAACGAAGAGAATCAAAAAGCCTTGCAAGAAGGAGACAAGATAGTTTCCGTAACCGGTCAGAACACAAAATTATACTCGCAGTTTAGAGATTATCTGGAAGCCAATAAAGGGAAAAAGATTTCGTTAGATGTGTTACGCGAAAATAAGCCTTTGACTGTTATGGCAGCTGTTGATGCAAAAGGTAAACTTGGTGTTCAATTCAATCAAAAGAAAATGAACAGCGAATATGAAATTACCAATCATTTGTCTTTTGGGCAATCGGCTGTTGCCGCGGTAAAAGAATCATGGCTTTTGTTTGTTTACAATATCAAGCAATTCAAACTTATTTTAAAACCAACCACAGAGGCTTATAAGCAAGTGAAAAGTCCAGTGGGAATTGCCAGACAGTTGCCGGATACTTGGGATTGGGAATTTATTTGGAATTTCACCGCTTTATTCTCCATAGGATTGGCCTTCATGAACTTGTTACCGATACCGGGATTAGATGGCGGACATGCCTTGTTTACCATCGCGGAAATGATTACCGGAAGAAAACTTAGCAACAAAGCAGCCGAATATGTGCAGACCGCAGGAATGATTATTTTGCTGACATTGATGGCCTTAACTTTCGGGAAAGACATCTACCAATTGATCATGGATAAATTATTTTAATTTTTATTCGTTTTTATTTGCAAAAAATAAAATTCGTTCTATCTTTGCAACCGCTTAAAAGATATAACATCTTCCTCCTTAGCTCAGTTGGTTAGAGCATCTGACTGTTAATCAGAGGGTCCTTGG
>NZ_CAMLRU010000031.1 GCF_946482535.1 uncultured Flavobacterium sp. | reverse complement strand
ATGACGGGCATCATAGAAGCTTTTCGTTATGCCTTTTTAGGCAAAGGTGAATTCACTATGTGGAGTATTGGCTATTCTACTGCAGTTACTTTAGTGATTCTTTTTTTGGGAATCATTATTTTTAATAAAACCGAAAAAAACTTCGTTGATACCATCTAATGAGTAGTCCAATCATAAAAGTAGAAAACCTGTCAAAAGCCTACCAAATTGGGCAAATCGGAACCGGAACGATTTCGAGAGATATCGAACGTTTTTGGCTGACCAAAGTGCGCGGCAAAGAAGATCCTTTTCTCAAAATCGGACAAACCAACGACCGAAGTACCAAAGGCGATAGCGATATCGTATGGTCTCTAAAAGATGTAAATTTTGAAATCAATCAAGGAGATGCTGTTGGAATTATCGGTAAAAACGGCGCCGGAAAAAGTACTTTACTAAAATTATTATCCAGAGTCACCGGACCAACCACCGGAGAAATCAAAATAAAAGGCAGAATAGCCAGTTTGTTAGAAGTCGGTACCGGTTTTCATCCCGAATTGTCCGGGAAAGAAAACATCTATCTCAACGGCGCTATTCTCGGAATGCGTAAAAAAGAAATTACCCGAAAGCTCGAAGAAATTATCGACTTTTCAGGTGTAGAAAGATACATCGATACACCCGTAAAAAGATATTCTTCCGGTATGTACGTGCGCTTGGCGTTTGCCGTAGCCGCCCATCTCGAAAGTGAAATCTTAATTGTGGACGAAGTATTAGCCGTTGGCGATGCCGAATTCCAAAAGAAATGCCTCGGTAAAATGGGCGATATCAGCAAAGGACAAGGCCGAACCGTACTTTTTGTGTCTCACAACATGGCCGCCGTTCAAAACTTGTGCAGCAAAGGGTTGTTAATTGAAAATGGCCAAATGCTATTTCAAGGCAATATCAATGAAACCATCACGACTTATTTACAAAGCAATGCTTTTTCCAATGATTTATTAAATGTCAGAGGCCGAAAAGGCAACGGCAAAGTCAAGTTTGAACGCATCACTATTTTCGGAGAAAATGCCTCGGAAAGCATCATTTCTGGAAAAGACATGCACCTCAATTTAAAACTCCAAAATAACGAAAATATCAGCAGCGACCGAATCCGATTGGATGTGCGTATTGAAGATGATTTTGGTCAGCGATTGTCTTGGGTAAGCTCTAGCTTGGTGGATATTGACCCAGAAATTGTTCCCCAAAACATCAACATCACTTTCCCCAGAAATACCTTCAATAACGGTGTTTATTTCGCCACAATTTACATGACGGTCGATAATGAAGTAGCGGATTGGATTGACAATGCCTTCCAAATCATCGTGGAAGAAGGCGATTTTTTTGGCAATGGCAAACAAGTGCCCAACCGTCAAAGCAAGATTTTAATGGATTTCGGAATGCGTTTTACCTAAGATAATTTTAAAATGAAAAATTCAATTACCGCTTTTTTACTTTTTCTTTACCACAAGGTCAAACGCAGCCATTTGTTGCGAAAATGGATCAAAAAATTAATCGGTTCGGGCAAAATAGCTCTTGAGTTTAATGGTTTCAAAATGTATGCAGGCGTGACTTCGGCCATTGAATCTAATGTTGTATTTAACAGTTATAACGAAATCAAGGTCTTAGAATTAATCTCAAGATTGGCTTCTAACGGTTATCATTTTATAGATATCGGTGCCAACATCGGAATTCATTCCATGACGGCTGCGAAAGCCAATCCGGACATTGAAATTTTTTCTTTCGAACCGGAATCCAATAATTTTACCAACTTCTTGCAAAACATCGGTCTAAACCAATTCGACAATATCCGTCCGTTCAAAATGGGATTGGGCAATTTTAAAGGCAATACCTTTATGAATATCAACGAAGGTTGGAACAAAGGAAAGCACTCTTTAAAAGTGAATTTTCAGGAAAATGATAAAAAAATCACCATTCCTGTTAACCAATTGGACAGCTTTAAAGAATATGTAACCGGCAATAAGTTGTTACTCAAAATTGATGTAGAAGGCTTTGAAAAGGAAGTCTTAGAAGGGGCAAAAACTGTAGTCAGCCAAGTTGAAAATGGGGTAATTATCATCGAATTGGTCACCGAAATCAACAGTTTGGAGACTTGCCATGAGATAGTCAACTTATTGAGTACTTATGGTTTTGACCAAATGTATAAAATCAATACCGAAAATAAATTGGCCACTGTTCACGCTTATGAAGGCAGTGCCGATTACGTTTTTGTCAAAGGCACCGAAGCTCCGCAATTTTTATTTTAATTTTCTTTAGATGCGCCAAGGATTCAATCCCCATAAAGATGTACCCCAAGACCCGACGGAATTCAAACACCAAGTCGTTATTCCGGTGTATATCCCTAATCAGGAAGGCTATTTTAAGGACAGTTTTAAAAATTTTCAGCTGTGTGTCGAATCTTTGTTCCTCACTTGTCACAGCAAAACCTTCATCACCATTGTCAATAACGGTAGCTGTGCCGAAGTCAAAGCGTATTTGAACGATTTATTCGAAACCCAAAAAATCAACGAGCTGATTCATTCCGAAAACATCGGGAAACTTAACGCCATTCTTAAAGGTGTGGCGGGCAACAACATCGAGTTGGTAACCATTTCCGATGCCGATGTGCTCTTTTTAGAAAATTGGCAACAAGAAACCGTAGCTGTTTTTAACCAATTTCCCAAAGCCGGCGTGGTAGGTATTGTACCGCAGTTTCGTACCTTCGGGCATTGCTGCGGGAATATGATTTTTGACAATTTGTTGACCAAGAAATTAAAGTTCAAACCGGTACAAAACGTTGAAGCACTCAAAAAATTTTACCACAGCATAGGTTGGGGCGAAGATTACAATCCTGATTATCTGAAACAAATTTTAACCATAGAAAACGGAACTCATAGTGCCGTGGTAGGTTCCGGACATTTCGTGGCGACTTACCGCAAAGAATTGTTTACCGAAATCCCAACTTATTTAGGCTTCAAATTGGGTGGCACTTCGGAAAGGTATTTAGACGAAGCTACTTTGCCATACGGCTTATGGCGTTTGACTACTAATGATAATTATGCCTATCATTTGGGTAATGTGTATGAAGAATGGATGACTGAAGTGCTCAATTCATTCTCCAAAAAAGAAAACCCGATTCCCGAATTGCATAAATTGTCTTCTTTTAAAAAAGTGAGTGCTTTTAGCTACTACCTCAAAAATAAATTGTTCATCAAGTTTTTCAATAAAAGAAAATACCGACGCCTTTTTTATCAATTTATCGGTTTGCCCAAAACCATGATTCAAAAATACTAATCGAGCCATGTCAGTAGTCAAAACAACCCTTTTAATTTCGACCAAAAACCGTTGTGATGACTTGCTTCTCACCTTGGAAAAAGTCAAGCATTTAATTCAAGATGGTTTTACTTGTGTCGTATATGATGATGGCTCTACTGATGGGACTTATGAAAAAGGCAAAGCACAATTTCCACAAGTACAATGGCACCGAAATGAAGTCTCCCAAGGCTATATTTATTGCCGGAATAAAATGCTCAACGAAACCGATGCGGATTACGCTATTTCCTTAGATGATGACGCTCATTTTTTAAGCGAAAATACCATAGCAACTATACGCAACTATTTTGAACAAAATCCTCGTTGCGGACTAATAGCCGCCAGAATTTTTTGGGGGAAAAATAACCCTGAAACATCAGAAACGCTGGAACAACCTCAAAAAGTCAAGAGTTTTGTAGGCTGTGGCCATGTATGGAATATGAAAGCCTGGCGAGAAATCCCTAATTATCCCGAATGGTTCGAATTTTATGGTGAAGAGAATTTTGCTGCTTTTCAATTGTTCAAAAGCCAATGGGAAGTGCATTACGTGCCCGAAATATTGGTGCAACACCGGGTTGATTTAAAAGAAAGAGCCAAAGACAACAAAGCTTTTGCCTTTCGTTACCGTAGAGCCATTCGCGCCGATTGGTATACTTATTTTCTTTTTCTGCCGTGGTCAAAAATTCCGAGAAAGATGGCGTATTCGATTTGGATGCAAATCAAAGGCAAAATTGTCAAAGGGCAATTCAAGGTTATATCACCATTGTGTTTGGCGGTAATCGATTTGATTTTGGCGATGCCCAAATTGCTGCGACACAGAAATGCTCTGACTTCTCAGGAATATACCACTTATACCAAATTAAACGAGGCAAAAATATATTGGAAACCGGAAAAATAGTTATTTTTACTTCCGTTACAATCCATATTGATGAACCCAAAACCCTATTTAATCGCCGAAATTGCTCAAGCTCACGAAGGCAGTTTGGGAATTTTACATTCCTATATCGAAGCCGTAGCCAAAACCGGTGTGCAAGCTATTAAGTTTCAAATGCACATAGCCGAAGCGGAAAGCAGTATCCATGAGCCTTTTAGAGTAAAATTCTCCAAAGAAGATGCCACGCGCTACGACTATTGGAAGCGCATGGAATTTACATTGGAACAATGGAAAGGCATCAAACAACACTGCGACGAAGTCGGGCTCGATTTCATCTGTTCACCGTTCAGCAATTTGGCTGTAGATTGGTTGGAAGAAGTTGGAGTCCATACTTACAAAGTAGGTTCGGGCGAAGTCAATAATTTTTTGTTGTTGGAAAAAATCACCCAGACCGGAAAACCCATTATCATTTCTTCGGGCATGAGCAGTTTTGCCGAATTGGATAAAACGGTAGATTTTCTGAAAAGCAAAAAAGCCCATTTTTCCATCTTGCAATGCACTACGGCTTATCCCACCAAACCTGAGCAATACGGCTTGAATGTGATAACAGAATTAAAAGCAAGATACGATGTGCCGATTGGTTTTTCAGACCATTCCGCCAAAACCGCAACCGGAATTGCAGCCGTTGCCCTTGGTGCCGAAATCTTAGAATTTCACGTTGTTTTTGATCGCTCGATGTTCGGACCGGATGCCGTCGCGTCTTTGACTTTGGCAGAAACCAAGCAATTGGTAGAAGCGGTAGCCGAAATCCATTCGGCACAAAACAACCCAATTAATAAAAATAGCAATGACAGTTTCGCGGAGTTGAAAAGCATCTTCGAAAAATCATTGGCCATCAATAAAAATTTACCCAAAGGACATGTCCTGACTTTTGCCGATTTGGAAAGCAAAAAGCCCAAAGGTTACGGCATATCCGCAGCCGATTTTGAAAATGTAATCGGCAGAACATTGAATACTGATAAATCCCAATGGGATTTTTTGAATGAAGAAGACTTAGCATGAGCCATACCCGAAAAATAGCTGTTGTGATCACAGCCCGACCTTCTTACAGTCGCGTTAAAACCGTTTTAACCGCCATCAAAAAGCATCCCGAATTGGAGTTGCAACTCATCGTAGCGGCTTCGGCTTTGCTCGACCGATATGGTAGTGCAGTGAATTATATAGAAAAAGACGGTTTCGAAATTGCCGCCAAAGTTTTTAACGTGTTAGAAGGTGAAAACCTAACCGCAGCCGCCAAAACTACCGGAATCGGAATCCTGGAACTTTCAACAGTTTTCGATAATCTTCGTCCCGATATTGTAGTTACAGTAGCCGATAGATTTGAAACCATGGCCACGGCGATTTCGGCTTCTTATATGAACATTCCGTTAGCGCACATTCAAGGTGGTGAAGTGACCGGCAATATTGATGAAAAAGTCAGACACGCCATTACCAAATTGGCCGATTACCATTTTGTAGCTTCCGAGAGTGCGAAGCAAAGAGTGATTCAGTTAGGCGAAAATGCCGATATGGTGTTTAATACCGGTTGTCCTTCGATTGATATAGCGCAAGAAGTGGCTAAAAATTCGACGCTGACATTTAATCCGTATGAAAAATACGGCGGCGTAGGTTCTCAACCCGATTTGAGTAACGGTTATATTGTCGTGATGCAACATCCGGTAACCAATGAATACCAAGATTCCAGAAAACACATAGAAGCGACTTTAAGAGCGATTCAAAAAATAGACAAACCCACGCTTTGGTTTTGGCCCAATGTAGATGCCGGCGCCGATGGTACATCAACCGGAATTCGTTCCTTCCGAGAGAAATATAAAATGGAAAACGTGCATTTCTTCAAGAATATGGAAGGTGACGATTTCCTGAATTTATTGCATTCTTCCCTTTGTTTAATTGGTAATTCGAGCGTTGGAATTAGAGAATGTGCTTATTTAGGTGTGCCTACAGTCAATATCGGTTCGCGACAAAACCGTCGTGACCGCGGGCAAAATGTGATTGATGTGACTTATGACGAAAACGAAATTGTTGCGGCTGTCGAATCTATTTTGAAAAATCAAATAAGACTAAAATCTGATGTATACGGTGGCGGTGATGCCGGAACCAAAATTGCGCAATTGCTCAAAGAATTACCGCTTCAGTTTCACAAAACCATTACCTATTAATGAAAGTCTTGGTCATCATACCGGCGCGTGGCGGCTCAAAAGGTGTTCCTAAAAAGAACCTCAAAATTTTGGGTGACAGACCATTAATTGCCCACGCCATTGATTGTGCCAAAGGTTCTCAAAAAAATCCAAGAATCGTAGTTTCAACCGATTCCCAAGAAATAGCGGATGTGTCAAAGCAGTTAGGTTGTGAAGTAATCTTAAGACCTGAAGATTTAGCCACCGATACCAGCAATGTGGTAACGGCTGTTGAACATGTTTACCAACAATTACAAGAAGATTTTGAGATTATTGTCTTGTTGCAACCAACGTCTCCTTTAAGAACTTCGACTGATTTAGACCATATCATTACAATGTTTGAAAATGACAATGTTGATGGTGTGATTAGTGTAGTTCCAATGGATGATATGCATCCGGCACGCATGTATAATTTGGGTTCCAATGTGGAGCTGATTCCTTTTATAACCGAAGGCGAAACCGCCAGAAGACAAGATTTAAAACCGGTTTATTACAGAAACGGTTGCTTTTATGCTGTGAAAACAGAAACGTTTTTTAAAGAAAAATCATTTATGGTTGCCCATAAAAAAGCCTATATAATGAATGCGGATTGGCTAGCCAACATTGACACACCAAGAGATTTTAAAATAGCTGAAATACTATATCAAGACTGGAAAGATGAGAATTTTAATCACTGAATCGGAAGATTTTAGTCGGAACGCTTTAGCCGAACTTCAAAAACATTTTGAGGTGATTCAGCACGATTTTACTTCAGTCGAAGACTTAACAGAAAATATCGCTGAGGTTGATGTTTTGTTTGTGCGACTCAGATTCAAACTGACTAAAGAAATCCTGGAAAAAGCACCGCAACTCCAATATATTTTAACCGCTACAACCGGATTAGATCATATTGATGTAGATTATTTTGAAAGCCGTGGCGGAAAAGTAATTTCACTCAAAGGCGAAGTCGATTTTTTAGGGTCGATTCCATCCACAGCCGAGCATACTTGGGCTTTGCTATTGGCTTTGCTCAAAAAAATCCCAACCGCTTTTGAAGATGTCACCGACGGGAATTGGAATCGAGATCTTTTCAAAGGCAACAACCTACGTGGGAAAAAAATAGGGATTTTAGGGTTGGGCAGAGTAGGGAAACAAGTGGCCCATTTTGCCGAGGCTTTCGGTTTGGAAATTGGCTATTTTGATACCGTGGCGCAAATCAATCCCTATAAAAGTTTTTCCAATCCGGAAGAATTGTTTGCTTGGGCAGATATCATTAGCATTCACATTCCGTACAATGTTGAAAATGAAAATTTTGTCAATCATAACTTATTGGCACATTGTCAAAAAAATGCCGTTTTAATCAATACTTCCCGTGGGAATGTTTGGGACGAACAGTTTGTTGCCGAATTACTCAAGCAAAACAAACTATTCGGAATCGCTACAGATGTCATACAAGACGAATTCAATAAAAAACAATTGAAAAGAAATCCGTTGGTCGAATTGGCTAACGAAGAATACAATATCATTATCACACCACACATAGCAGGCGCCACTTATGAATCGATGGCCATGACAGAAGAATTTATAGTGTCCAAATTTTTAAAAACAACGATTTTATAAGATGTGCGGAATTGCCGGAATCATTGGACCCAAAGCCAATAAGTTGACTATCCTGAAAATGCTGGAATCCCAAAAGCATCGCGGTCCCGATTTTACTGCAAATTGGGTGATTGAAAACCAAGTCGCTTTGGGACACAATCGCTTAAGTATAATCGATTTATCCGAAGGAGCGAACCAGCCTTTTTTCAGCGATTGCGGAAATTATGTGATGGTTTTTAACGGTGAGATTTACAACTATTTGGAGCTGCGAAAAACACTTCAATCCCAATACACTTTCAAAACCCAATCCGACACCGAAGTTTTGTTCAACGCCTACCGCGAATGGGGTGAAAATTGTTTGGAAAAATGCAATGGCATGTTTGCTTTCGCAATTTGGAATGTCAAAGAACAAGCTTTGTTTGCGGCTCGAGATAGATTTGGCGTAAAGCCTTTCAACTATTTTTTTGACCAAAATCATTTTTACTTCGCTTCCGAAATTAATACGCTTTTCGCAGCCGGAATTCCCAAGATAGCCAACGATAGAGTTTGGCTCAATTTCTTTTCGGAAGGCAGTTATGGTTTGCCGAATGAAACATTTTGGACCAACATTCAACAACTCGAAGCCGGACATTTTTTGACTATAAAGGAAAATCAGTTGCACATCAAAAAGTGGTATCACTTTGAAGACAGAATAGCAAAACTGCAAAATCACTTCGAGCAAAACGAAGAAGAATACATAACGAATCTATTGCTAAAAGCCATTAATTTAAGATTCAGAGCGGATGTGCCTATCGGTTTTAATTTGAGCGGTGGTTTGGATTCGAGTACGTTATTGGCACTGATTGACCAACAAGACATCGACAAATCAACCATTGAAGCGTTTACTTTTATTACCAATGACGAGCGCTATGACGAATTGCCATGGGTGCAATCAATGTTAGAAAGCAGACCATATCACTTGAATATTTGTCCGCTGGCCGCCAAAGAAATCCCCGATTTGTCGTTGAAAATTGCCCAATTGCAAGCCGAACCTTATGGCGGTATTCCAACGATAGCTTATTCGAATATATTCAAAACTGCGAGTCAAAAAGGCGTCAAAGTTTTACTCGACGGTCAAGGTTCAGACGAAGCTTGGGCCGGATATGATTATTATCTTTCTAATTCTCAAAGCATAGTGCAAGGCGTCGCAAAATCGCCATTCCGAGCCGGTGTTTTGTCGGGTGATTTTGCCAAGGATTATGTCAAAACCCTTTATCCGAAGCCTTTTGAAGATCACTTGTTAAACTTGCAATACCGAGATTTGTTTTGCACCAAAATCCCGAGAGCTTTGCGTTTTAACGACCGTATTTCCATGATGTACGGCACCGAATTACGCGAGCCTTTTTTGGATTACGAATTGGTGGAATATGTATTCAGCAGACCAACCGATTTTAAAATCAAAGACGGCATTCAAAAATGGATGTTGCGTAAAATAGCCGAAAAGTTTTTGCAAAAAGACTTAGTTTTGGCACCCAAAAGACCTTTGCAAACACCACAGCGAGAGTGGCTTTCGGAAGATTTAAAAGATTGGGTCACCGCTGAAGTCAGTTTGCTGAAGCAAAACTCTTGGTTTGACGGCAAGGCTTTACAAACGGAACTGGATAATTTTTTCAATGGCGATAATCAAAGCAGTTTCCACATTTGGCAATGGATTAATGCGGCTCAAATTTTAAAATAAGATGCAAAAACTAACACAGCTTTACCGATTAAATTGGGCCAACCGTTTGCTCGTTCTTCTGTATTTGCTCAAACGAATATTGCGGTTAAAAACCACTGAAAAGGAGCGACAAGTCAATGAGTTTTATTTTCACCTGATTAGTTTCAAGGGCTTTTTGAAGCAAGACAATGCTAAGGATTTTGTGTCGACTTATCCCGATTTGGGCGTTACTTTAAAAATCAGAAAAAGGCCTTCGAGCGATATGGATGTGTTTAGTCAAATTTACCGGTATGAGGAATACAAGCCGGTTGTAGAGGTTTTTCAAAAGCATTTTCCAAATGATAAAAGGTTGAATTTTATTGATGCCGGAAGTAATATTGGCCTGACTTCCGTTTATTTTTCCAAATTTTTTCCTGACTCAAGTTTTGTCACCATCGAACCCGATGATTCCAATTTTGAAACCATGTCTTTTAATCTTGAAAATAACGGCGTTGAAGCCAAAGAAAGGGTCAAAGGCGGAGTTTGGAGCACCAATTCTTTTTTAAAGATTGTGAGTGATTTCAGGGATAAAAACGATTGGTCTTTTCGCGTGGAAGAAACCACATCGGCAACCGATTTAAAAGCTTATTCGATTAATTATTTGATGGAGAAAAATAACTTTCAAACCATTGACATTCTCAAAATTGACATCGAAGGTTCTGAAAAAGAAGTACTCACTTCGCCCAAAGCAGACGTTTCTTATTTGGCCAAAACCAAATGCGTCGCGATTGAAATCCACGATGAGTTTGATTGCAGAGAAGCGATTTACAAAGTGCTTAGACAATATCATTTTGAGTTTTTCAATTCGGGTGAATTGACTATTGGTATCAACCAAAACTTATTGTAATGTCAACTGTTAACCGATTAAGAGAATTAGACTTTTTGCGCGGCATCGCTATCATTTTAGTGCTGTTTCGCCATCAGGTTTTGTTCGATTTTTTGGAAACCATGGGTTGGATTGGTGTCGATTTGTTCTTTGTTCTTAGTGGTTTTTTGGTGTCGGGTTTGTTATTTAAGGAATACCAGAAATTCGGTTCCATCAATGCCAAATTGTTTTTAATCAGACGCGGTTTCAAAATTTATCCCATCTTTTACCTGACCTATATTCTTTACATCATTCCCAGAATCATACTGCACAAATTCGACTTAGAGAAAGCCTTTTACGAATTGGTTTTTATTCAAAATTATACTTTGGGTTGGGGTTATGCTTATGCGGCGAGTTGGTCTTTGGCGGTGGAAGAACATTTTTATTTTGGCTTAGCCTTGTTACTTTGGTTGGTGTTCAATAAAAAAATCCTTCAATTTGAAATATTACCGAATAAAATTTCCGCCTTTGAAAAGTATTTGATAGCGATTTTGGTGTTGGTTTTCCTATTGCGAATAATCGCTAATGTGCAGTTTCCCGAAGATACCGCACGCAACATGACCATGTCGCACTTGCGTATTGACTCCTTGTTGTTTGGCGTATTGATTTCGTTTTGGTACCATTTCAGAAGAGAAAAACTGACCACTTTTTACCTTAAACACCAAACAAAATTGTTGTGGCTTTCGTTGGCATTGGTGTCATTTACGCCATTTTTTGCGCCCGGAGATTCGTTCTTTGTGAAAACGATTGGGTTTAGTATGCTTTATATTGCTTTCGGAATTTTATTAATGCATTTTTTAATTGATGACAAAGTCAACCGCCAATTGAATCGCCTTTTCACCGAAACTGTTGTGAATTTTATAAGTAAAATTGGTTTTTGTTCGTATTCGATTTATGTGATTCATTCTTTGGTCATTTATTGTTTTGGCTTTCTGCCGATTACCAATCGTTTTGTAGCTTTTCCTATCGTATTCATTCTTTCGGTCATTTCGGGTTTTATCATGACTTATAAAATTGAAAAGTTTTTCCTTAATTATCGCAATAAATATTATCCAAGCCGAACATTTTAGCCTTCATTTCCTTTCATATTAACTCTAAAATAAAGATATTTGAGACTTCAATTGAAAAACAGGAATGCAAAACAAAAAAATATTCATACTTCTTCCGGATGGTGTCGGATTGAGAAATTTTTCTTTTACAAATTTTCATAAAATCGGGTTAAAAAAAGGAATCGACATTACTTTTTGGAACAATACCCTTTTTGATTTAAGTGAATTGGGCTTCAAAGAAATACGCTTCCAAAATGCCAAAGCGCATCCGTTGACCGATTTGTTGAAGATGGCCCAAACCCGAGTAGAATTAAATCTGAATATCAAAAAATCGAAAGATTCGATTTATGAGCACTACCGATTTCCGTTTTCCTATTCCAATTTGAAATCGGCCTTGAAAAGCCTTTACAAAGACGGTTTGATTCTTTTTAATAATTCAGAAAAAGGATTAGAACGCATCAAAAAAAACATTGCCAAGCAAGAGCGAAAAACCAAACTCTATTTTGACAGTGTTGAAACCCTGAAAAAAGAAAAACCTGATTTTGTTTTTTGTACCAATCAAAGGACCATGTTGGCCGTGGCGCCAATATTGGCCGCACAGGATTTAGGAATCCCAACCGCCACTTTTATTTTTTCATGGGATAATTTGCCCAAAGCCACTAAAATTGTTGAAACCGATTATTATTTTGTTTGGAGCGAACACATGAAAGGCGAGTTGTTGTATTACTATCCGCATGTCAAAGAAAGCCAAATCAGAGTTACCGGAACGCCTCAGTTTGAAACCCATGCCGAAAGGGAATTAGTGGTTGACAAAGAGGCTTTTTTTACCGAACACCGTTTGGATGTCAACAAAAAATACCTTTGTTTTTCGGGTGATGATGTGACGACTTCGCCTAACGATCCGACTTATTTAGCCGATACCGCTGCTGCAGTGGTCAGACTTAATCAAAAAGGACACAATTTGGGCATCATTTTCAGAAGATGTCCGGTGGATTTCTCTAACCGATTTGATGCCGTACTGCAAGAATACAAAGACGTTATCACCAGCATTATCCCAAAATGGGAGAAAAAAGGCGAAGCTTGGCATGACATTTCGCCAACCAAAGCCGATTTGGCCTTGCAAATGAACACCATTGCCCATACCGAAATGGTGATTAATTTGGGTTCTTCTATGGTTTTTGATTATGTTTCTTTCAACAAACCTTGCGGTTACATCAATTACGATGTGCCGAATGCCCAATTTCCAAAATGGTCAGTGAAAAACATTTATAATTTTATTCATTTTAGGTCGATGCCAAATAAAGATTCCGTATTTTGGATAAATCATCCGAACGAAATTGAAGATTGTATAGCAAAAACCTTAGACAAGAAAGCCGAAAAGGTGATTGCCAATGCCAAACAGTGGTTTGAAAAAATAACCCAGCATCCGCCTGAATTAGCTTCGGAGAGAATTTGGACCGCAATTGAAGAAATCTGTAAAAAATAAGAATGGCAAACCAGTACCTCCAATCCGATTACAAACGCTATGGTATTCACAAGATTTCCATAGGTGTTTTATTTGACGTTTTTATTCTGAGACCCATTCCGGGCTTAAAATACATGACGATTTTTCGGATGGTGCAACAGTACAGAAGAAGCAACCGTTTGCTGTTTTACTTTTACTATTTGTGGCTCAGAAGATTGAGAGTTAAATACGGTTTTGACATCTCTTATCGAACCCAAATTGGAAAAGGATTTTACATCGGTCATTTCGGAAATGTGGTAATCCACGGCGATACGGTGATTGGTGATAATTGTAATATTTCCCAAGGAGTCACTTTAGGCGTGAGTAACTACGGTAAAAAAGCTGGAGTGCCAACCATCGGTAACGAAGTTTTTATCGGGCCTAATGCCGGTGTTTTTGGTAAAATCACCATCGGAAACAAAGTGACCATCGGCGCCAATTCGGTAGTAACAGAGGATATTCCCGATGGCAAAACCGTACTTCCGGCTGCCACGGTCATCATCGACAAAGACTTATCTGACTATTATATTCAAAGCAAAATTTAATTCCACTATATCCATCATGTCCTACCAATCGTTATTGCCATTGATACAAAAAACCGGAAGCACACTGTCGCCGGAGCAATTTCAAGAGAGAATCAATATTGTCTTTCATGATTTTGAAGCAGCGCATTACGATGCCGTACATACCGATATGTGGGGCAGTTTGCAAGAGCAAATTAATTTATTGGTCGGCGATTTGTTGGCCCATAAAAAAATTGAAAGCCAATCACTCCGTTTGCTCGATATAGGTTGTGGCACGGGTTTGAGTTCCCAAATTTTACTCAACTCAGCTTTGGGGCAACACATTGGCCATGTCACTTTATTAGACACTTCACCCAAGATGTTGCAATTTGCTGAAGCCAAAGCCAAAACTTGGGGCAAACCTTATAAGACAGTTAATGGTTATTTGGCCTCGCTTAACGAAACATTTGATGTTATCATCATCAGTTCGGTGTTGCATCACATTCCAGATTTAGAAACTTTTTTGAAACAAGTAACCCAAGCGGTAACTTCCGGTGGTATTTTGATTCATTTGCAAGATCCGAATGGCGATTCTATTAATGAAGCCGAATATTTGAACCGAAGAAATCGCTACGAAAAAGCATTAGAAGCTTTACCTAAAAAGAAAAGAATAACAGATTTTATTCCGAAGCAGTTACTAAAATCCATCAAGCGTTTTTTAGGCCGAAAAGATTATATCGATTTGATTAATGACCAATTATTGGCAGAAAAAACCATTAAGAAACGCATGACCGCCGACGAAATTTGGTCGGTTACCGATATCCATGTGGAAACCAAAACCGATTCGGTAAACAAAGGCATTTCATTGCAGTTTTTGAAAAGTCAATTGACCGATTTCGAATTGATTAACATGCGCTCTTACGGATTTTTCGGCTATTTGAAGAGTGATTTAATCGAAAGTTTTAAAGCGGAAGAAACCCAATTTATAGCCGAAAATCAAACCAATGGTCGAAACATTTCCTGTGTTTGGATGAAAAAATAGGAATATGAAAATAGCCTTCCTGACTCCTGAATATCCTCATCCCAAAACCGGTTTTTCTGCCGGTATTGGAACGAGCATCATGAATTTAAGCAAAGGCTTGCTCCAACTCGGTCACCAAGTATCGATAGTTATCTACGGTCAAGACCAAGACGAAACTTTTACGGACAACGGGTTGATTTTCCACAAAATTAAGAACCCAAAACTAAAAGGGTTTTCGAGAGTTTTGACCCAAAAAAAGATACAAAAACACATCAATGCTTTGGTTGATAAAGGCGAGATTGATGTAGTAGAAGCCGCCGATTGGACCGGAATTACTTCCAATATCAAACTCAAATGTCCGTTAGTGATTAGACTTCACGGCAGCGACACTTATTTTTGTCATTTAGACCAAAGACCGGTCAAATTCCTCAATAAATTCAGAGAAAAAAAAGCTTTGCAAAAGGCCGATGCTTGGCTTTCAGTGAGTCAGTATACCGCAAATGTGACCAAAGAATTATTTGCTTTGCCCAATGATTTTACCATTATTCCCAACGGTATTGATTTAGCTGATTTTTCGGCTGATGTTACAAACGAAAAGGAAAATACCATTTTATATTTTGGCACCTTAATCCGAAAAAAGGGTTCACTCGAATTGCCTTTGATTTTCAACGAAGTTTACAAGCAAAACAAACAAGCAAAACTGATTTTGATTGGCCGAGATGCTTCCGACATTGCTACGGGAAACCCTTCGGTTTGGGCGATGATGCAGCCTTTGTTTGATAAAGATGCTTTTCAAAATGTAACTTATTTCGGAAGCGTTCCTTATGACCAGATCAAGACACATATCAATGCTTCAACCGTTTGTGTTTTTCCCACTTTTGCCGAAGCTTTGCCGGTTTCTTGGATTGAAGCTATGGCCATGCAAAAGCCTATTGTAGCTTCTAATATAGGTTGGGCTCCGGAAATAATTAACGATGGCGTCGACGGATTTTTGGTCAATCCTAAAGATCACCAAGCCTATGCCGAAAAAATAAATGCTTTGCTTGAAAATGCTGCGTTGAGAGAGCAAATCGGAACAGCTGCCAAAGCAAAAGTCCAACAAAAATTTAGTATTGAAGTGGTTGCCCAACAAAGTGCTGCTTTTTACCAAAAAATCCTCCAATGAAAAAAGCACTCAAGAAAATACTAAGCCAATTAGTTCCGAGAGGCAACGCCAAAGAACAACTCAAACTCTTGTATTACCGGTTGTTGAAACCCAAAAATGTGACGTTTGATTTGGTAGAAACCCAAGAAGGAATTGTGTATAAAACCGGTTATCAAAATACCTCACTACTCACCAAAGAAGCGTTGTATCCGATAGTGGCGGATTTTGCTTATTATCAACATTGCTACCAAGTCAAAACAGGTGATGTAGTAATTGATGCCGGCGCCAATTGCGGACATTTGACGGTTTTTTTTTCCAAATTGGTTGGGCAAAACGGAAAAATTTATGCCTTTGAACCGGATAAATTCAATATCGAAAGAATTCAAAAAAACATGACTTTGAACCCGGATTTAGTCGACAATATCAAGATTGAAGATTTGTTGCTTTGGGATAAAAATGAATGGATAGATTTTTATGAAGCCGGAACGGTTGGTTCCTCAGCCGTTTGGATGCCTGATACCGAACATTGTGTTAAGAAACAAGCGGTAACCATTGATGATTGGGTGAAAAATAGCCATATTCAAAAACTCGATTTCATCAAAATGGACATTGAAGGCGCCGAAATAGAAGCACTTGACGGTTGTGTGGAAACGATTAAAAACTTGCAGCCCAATTTTGCCATCGCTTCCTATCACATAGTCAATGGCGAAAAGACCCATATCAAAGTGGAAGCTTTTTTCCGCCAAATGAATTATCCGCACAAAACCGTCAGATTCAGAGGCACTGAGATTATCACTTTTGCCGGACCCAATTTGAAATAAGTAAAGCCTTTCATGATTGTCATTTACCACCATAAATCAAAAGTAACCGAAGTCGTTTCCAATGAAGCGTTCGACTTTTCGACTTTAAAAAATCGGAATGTGGCTGCCGTTATGCTTGATTTGGCCAATCAATTTGAAGCGGAAATATTGGTTTGGTGTGACCAAAGTTTAAGAGATAACTTGAATTTGGAATCGATTGAAAGTTTGTTTCACCATAAGAAGATGCTTTTCTCATTCAACCCTTTTTCGGCCGATTATTTCGGAAGGGAATTGGGTTATATAGAAGATTCGCCTTTTATCAAAATCAACAAACAAGTGCGCTATGCCACTTGGCAAATGAGTAGTCAGGTTGGCGCGATTCATGCTTCGGTATTAAAAGCCTGTCAAACCTCGACGAAAGTTGAAAATGATTTGGATTATTTTTTGCATTCTTTGGCCAAAAGAGCCATTGTTCACGGTTTGTTGTGTTATTCCGAACCTCAATTACTACAAGGTATAATTCCCGAAAAGAACCCAAAACCGACCGGTCTTTTTACCTTGTATAAATTCACCAAACAACATTACCGCACGCGTTGGATTTTTCTTTTATTTTTTAATTTGGCATTATTTGAAAGGCGATTTCCATTGTTGCCATTGGTTTTTTCTTTGTTTTACAAAAAGAGAGTTTTTAACCCGATTCAGCTCAATCAAATTCCATTAGCATCCGTCAAGAAGTTGGTGGAAAAAGCTACAATTGACGTCTTGATTCCCACTATCGGGCGCAAACAATATTTACTTGACGTACTTAATAATTTAGCGGCTCAAAGTCATCTGCCGACCAATGTCATCATTATCGAGCAAAACCCAACGGCAGATAGTGTTTCCGAGTTGGATTTTATACAAAATAACAGTTGGCCATTTACCATAAAACACCAATTTACCCATCAAGCCGGTGCTTGTAACGCCCGAAATTTGGGTTTAAAACTGGTTGAAAGTGAGTTTTGTTTTTTAGCCGACGACGATATAGTGTTTGCCAATGATTTACTTGAAAAAGCTCTTGATACTTTTCGGTCAACCGGAAACGAAGTGTTTTTGGTAGCTTGTCATTTGAAATCACAAACCATAGAACGCCAAGCGTCTAAGCAATTTACCGTTTTTGGAGCCGGACATGCTTTTGTCAAAACTGATTGTCTCAAAGGCTTGCAGTTTAATATGGGCTATGAATTCGGTTTTGGCGAAGACAACGATTTTGGAATGCAATTGCGCCAAAAAGGATTTGATATTTTGTATATTTCCACCACTAATATTTTGCATTTGAAAGCTCCGATAGGCGGTTTTAGAACTAAACCAACACTGCGTTGGCAAAATGAAGCCATCCAACCTAAGCCTTCACCGACGGTGATGTTGTTCCGATTGTTGTATGATACACCGGAGCAATTGTTGAGTTATAAGACCACGATTTTCTTCAAGAATAT
>NZ_CAMLRU010000030.1 GCF_946482535.1 uncultured Flavobacterium sp. | reverse complement strand
ATGTTTATCCTTTGGTGGATGATACGATTGAAATTGAAATCAATCCGGCTGATATCGAAATCATTACTTCTCGCTCGAGTGGTGCCGGTGGACAGAACGTAAACAAAGTAGAGACCAAAGTACAATTGTTCCATAAACCAACGGGAATACAAATCCAATGTTCGGAAACGCGTTCGCAACAAGATAACCGCCAACGCGCGATGCAAATGTTGAAATCGCAGTTGTATGAAATTGAATTAAAAAAACAGCAAGCCCAACGCAGCGACATTGAAGCCGGAAAAATGAAAATAGAATGGGGTTCACAAATTCGGAACTATGTAATGCATCCTTATAAGTTGGTGAAAGATGTTCGCACCGGTTATGAAACCAGTGATGTTGACGGTGTGATGAATGGGAATTTAGACGAATTTTTGAAAGCCTATTTGATGATGATGGGGCAAAAAGAGGACGAGTAAAGTCATTTTCTGTTTTGGATTATTAGGATATTCGAATCTGTTTTCAGTTATTTGAAATCTATAACCAACCAAAACCACTATGCGTTCTTATTCAATTCAAGAAATTAATGAAGTATTACAGGGCGAAATCGTCGGCAGTACTTCTCAAAAAATTACAGCTCCGGAGCAGTTAGAATCCGCTTCGGAGACTGAAATATCTTTTATCGGTAACAAAAAATATGAAAAACTGTGGGCCAACTCCAAAGCCTGCGCTGCTATTGTAAATCAGGATATCAGCATTGAACCGGGAGACCATCGCGCGTTTATCAAAGTAAAAAATGCGGACTTAGCCATGTCACAAGTATTGGAACTCTTTGCTCCTGCTCCGCCGGTATTTTCAGTTGATATTCATCCAACCGCTGTTATTGATGATACTGCTTCTTTAGGAAACGGTGTCAGAATTGGTGCCGGAAGTTATATCGGACCGAATGTCACGATAGGCGAAAACACTATTATTTATCCGAATGTTACCATTTTAGACGAATGTACTATTGGCAAAAACACCGTCATTTGGTCGGGAACCGTTATCCGTGAACGTTGTCATGTGGGCAGCTATTGCATTTTGCATCCTAATTGTACTATTGGTGCTGACGGCTTCGGATTCAGACCTTGTCCGGAAAGAGGTTTGGTCAAGATTCCGCAAATCGGCAATGTTATCATTGGCAACGGTGTTGAAATTGGTGCCAACACTTGTGTTGACCGAGGCAAATTCAGCTCGACAATCTTAGGCGATGGATGTAAAATTGACAATTTAGTGCAAATTGGACACAACTCTAAGTTAGGCCGATTCTGCATCATGGCCGGAAATTCGGGCTTGGCCGGTTCGGTAACTTTAGGCAATGGCGTGATTATTGGCGGAAGCGCTTCCATTAAAGACCACACCTCTATAGGTGATGGTGCCATGATTGGTGCCGGCTCGGGTGTAACCGGTGATGTTGAAGCCGGAAAAACAGTCTTGGGTTATCCTGCGGTTGATGCGAGAGAAGCTTTAAAACAATGGGCGATTTTGAAACGATTGGTGAGAGACTCTAAATAATTAAGAATTATAAGTTATGAGTTATGAATTGTAAAACTTGGAACACAAAGTATATTTTTTTAAAATAACTTATAACTCATAATTCATAACTCATAATTAAATCATATATTTGCCACGAGGATTCCGTAAAGGAAGTTACACCTCACCGCATAAGTCGATCGCTCCAGGTCGGCTTTTGTATTTTATAGCCATAACAAAGCCCGAAATAAATGACTATTCCGGGCTTTGTTTATCGAAGTAAAATGGATTTTATAAAACCTCTTTGAGAAAATCTTTCAGGGCAATCCACGAACGTTTATCCGCCAATTCGTTGTAAGCTGCGCCTTTGCTGTTGTCATTTCCGACGTCTTTGTGGGTAAAGGCATGCACGGCATTGGCATAAAAAACCATTTGCCAATCGGCACCTGAGGCTTTCATTTCGTTTTGAAAATTATCAACTTCTTCTTTAGGCACATAAGGATCATCGGCACCATGCAGTACTAAAACTTTGGGATTAATTTTCTCAACAGCTCTTGAAGAATCTTTGCCCAAACCTCCGTGGAAAGAAACAACCCCTTGCACTTTTAGATTACCTCTGGCAGCCTCCAAAGCACCGGTTCCGCCAAAGCAATAGCCCATCACTACAATTTTATCCGGGTTGGCGCCAAGTTTAACCAATTGGTCTAATGCCAGTTGGATACGTCTCTGATAATCGACATAATTCTTTTTGTAAAAACCTGCATTTTTTCCGGCCTCTACACTATTCTTCGGACGGTTGTCTTTGCCGTAAATATCGGCTACAAAAGTATAGTAACCCAATTCAGCAAGCTTAGCAGCACTTTCCTGAGAATGAGCGTCAATGCCAAACCAAGCCGGCAAAATCAACACACCCGGTTTGTCTTTTGATTCACTTTTGGGTTTCATACCAAAACCGCTTAGGGCTTGTTCACCGTCTTTATAATCGATAGGCTTGAGTTGGGCCAATGTAACAAAAGAGGAACACATCAGAATAAGATTAAAGATCGTTTTTATTTTCATCGTGATTAAATTAAGTCAGGCTAAAATTAACCATAAAATGTTAAAACAAAAGTTAAAGCCCTATTAAATAAAAAAAGTCTCCTAAGAGACTTTAGTATTAGATTCCGATTTCAACTTGGAAGCGCAAGTACCAGTTGTTTTTGGTGCTTCCGTCAAAATATTTCAGTTTGTCATAATTGAGTTCGGCTTGCAATTTAAACGTGTGTTCCCAAATATATTTAGTAACACCAACAGAATATTCTCGGGTATTCGGGGTTAGAGCCTGAATATCTTTGCCTACATTTTGAGTAGAATATCTTGCGATGAATTCGTAGTTAGATTTTGTATTGTAACTGGCTTGGTAATCAAAACCATTCCCTACAAAAACATAATTGCTTTCAGTAATATCATCCGGGTTTACAGTAATCGCATTGTCGTTAGTGGTTCTCGACATATAACTCATCATGGCAGCCCAACCGTTGTATTTGAACATGGCGTCTAATAAAACCGATTTCATGGTTCTTTTTTCAAACAAGTCATTGCCCAATTGACCTTGAGTACGCTGGGCATGATTATTTTGGTGGAAAGCACCTGACAATAATAATTTTGGCTTTTTCTCACGGATTACATCTCCTTCAAAATAAGTACCGTCTTTGGTAAAAGCACCTAGCGGCATTAATTCGATTTTTCCTGTCAGCGCAATACCTCCGTCGGCTTTACCGGTTTGATTTCTACCTTCACCACTGGTTAAAGCAGTTTTGAAATTATACGAGAATTTATCCTTGTATTCATTCATATCATGAATCTGAAAACCAAAATCTCGGTCTATAGTAAACTTAGCATTGTTGATGGTTCGGTCTGTCAATTGTAAACCACCTGAAGAATTTACACGCTGACGGTTTCCGGGTAATTTGGTCTGACCGAAGCTGATGTTCCAATTTTTGTTAGGTCGGTAAAACACCACCGCATCTCTGATGATGTTAATGTTTTCTCCCTCTTTAACTTCGCCTACATCTCCGGGAGCAAATGACAATTGCACTGCATATAAAAATTTTGGATTGCCGACATATCCGTCAAAGCGCAAACGCAAACGACGTACTTGACCGTCATAGGCACCGGCTTCACCGTCATTCTCAATATAAGAAACGCGGTTTTGCAATCGGAAGCGAATGTTCATTTGAAACAAACTATCGGGAGAAGTTATTCCTATTCCCTTTCCAAAACTATAATAAGGTAAAGCAGACAATTTAATATCATTATCGTGTTTGGTTTGTTCAATGGTAACTTGGGCTGAGATTGAAATTGATAAAAGTAAAGTAGCAATTAATACTATTTTTTTCATGTTTAGTTGTGTTTGTTGTTGTTTAGTCTTAATGATAAATTGATGTTAAGTAAATGATTTAATAACAAATAAGGATTAGTTATAAAAAAAGCCAACAATACAGTTGGCTTCTATGTATTTGAATTTCTTAGATGAACATTTTCAGTAAATAATATACCAGAGCAGCTAAAACAGCAGAAACCGGTATGGTTAAAATCCAAGCCCACAATAGTTTAACCGTTACACCCCAACGAACAGCCGAAACCCTTTTGGTCACGCCTACTCCAATAATGGAACCTGTAATAGTGTGCGTTGTTGATACCGGGATTTTAAAGTGTTCTGTTGAAAATAAGGTTAAAGCTCCGGCAGATTCGGCTACAACTCCTTCAAAAGCGGTTACTTTAGTAATTTTGGAACCCATAGTTTTTACAATTTTCCAACCACCACTTAATGTCCCTAAAGCAATTACAGTATAACAAGTAAGCGGAATCCAACCCGGCATTACACCGTCGATTTTCACTCCGTCTTTTTCAGAAGGTAAAACTACATTTAAGTCTAACCAACCCGCAGACATGTCTATATTCGGATTTGATTTGATATAAACCGCCACTGCAGCAGCAATAATACCCATTACTTTTTGAGAATCGTTTCCACCGTGTCCTAAACTGAAGGCTGCAGAGGAAAGCAACTGCATTCTTTTTAACACTCTTTCGGCTTTAGCGGTAGAAAAACTACTGAATAACAAGTTGAAAACAGCCAAACTGTAAAATATAACCGCTACTAAAAACCACTTAATGTTGTGTGGTTCAGTAACTACACTCCAAAAATGACTTTCAAACCTTGGCTTTTTGATATCTTCAAACGGCACCATAACAGCGTACAAGAACCATCCTACCAACAACATTAATACAACGGTTAAGACTTTGGGCCAAACATTCTTTCTGGAAGAATACATTAACCAAAGCGATATGAAATAGGAAATTAACATCCCTAACAATGGGGCAAATACAATAAACAAGATTACAATAAAAACCCCTGAAGGCAATAATTCTCCTTCTTTAGCGTCTTTCAACCAGTTTACAATTTTAAATCCGGCATGCTCAGGATCGGTTACATCACGAAAACCGTGGGCAATCGCTGCTCCGGCAAATCCACCAATCAAGGTGTGTGATGACGAAGATGGAATTCCTTTCCACCAAGTCAATAAATTCCAAATAATAGCTGCAATGACTCCGGCTAAGATTACCGTTAAGTCGATACTACTGGTATGCGCTGTTTTGGCTACCGTATCGGCTACACCAAACCCAAAAACCCAATAAGCTAAAAAGTTGAAAAGGGCTGCCCAAAGTACGGCCTGAAAAGGCGTTAAAACCTTAGTTGCTACAATCGTTGCGATAGAGTTGGCCGCATCGTGAAAACCATTGATGTAGTCAAAAACTAACGCAAGAAAGATGATGATTAATAATATAGTAAAATCCATAAAAGTTGATTTTATTAAAACTGTTTATGAATGTTTTACTGAAATTTGTTCCATTACGTTGGAAACACTTTTACATTTATCTGAAGCAGATTCTAATGCCGACAATACTTCTTTGTATTTGATGATGTTTTTTACATCAGTCTCATTTTCAAAGATATCTGCCACAGCTTTATCAAAAACTGAATCGGCTTTGCTTTCTAATTTGTTGATTTTTTTACAAGTATCTTTAATCGCTTTGTGGTCTTTCATGTCTTTCAATTCCTTGATCCCATTGTTAATCAACTGACAAGCTTCTAAGTTTATCTCGGTTAATTTACGAATCGACTTAGTAATTTTTTCAACTTGGTACAAGCGCATTCTGCTGGCGGCACCGTGCATGTAATCAGCAACGTTGTCAATAGCTTTGATTAAAGAGTGGATATCTTCTCTGTCAAAAGGAGTAATAAAATTTCTACTCAACTCCAAGTGTGTTTTATGCGTAATCTCTTCGATAGTTGCTTCCAACTCTTCGATTTTTCTGAAATAATCTTCACGCTCTGTTTTAGGCGCATTTACGGCTTCGTGCAACGTTTCCGCTAATAAAACTAAATTGGAAGAGGCTTGTTCGAAAAGAGGAAAGAATTTTTTATCTTTTGGAACTAAAAACTGAAAAATGTTGTTTATTGACATAGTGTTAAAATTTGATGCAAATGTATTACTCTAATGTTAAGTGAATATTAAATATACCATCACTATTTTGACTGAATTTTACAATTTGTTAACATTTAAAAACAGTCGCAAATTTCTCTCCGATTTCTCTTATTGAAAACGTTTTCGTAGCTTAGCATCCGAATACAACAACCACTATTACACTCATCACAACATGGATATCAACTTCAATAAAAACGAAGATCACAACAAACTTTTACTCACCGATTTAAAGCAACGTTTTGCCAAAGTTAAAGTTGGTGGCGGTGAAAAACGCATCGAAAAATTACATGCTGAAGGCAAAATGACTGCTCGGGAACGTATTGATTATTTGCTGGATGATAAAGCCAAAAGTATAGAAATCGGTGCTTTTGTTGGTGATGGCATGTATACCGAACACGGCGGTTGTCCTTCGGGTGGCGTGGTGGTCAAAATGGGTTATATCAAAGGAAAACAATGTATAGTTGTGGCCAATGACGCTACGGTTAAAGCCGGCGCATGGTTTCCTATTACAGCTAAAAAGAATTTACGCGCCCAAGAAATCGCTATGGAAAATCGCTTGCCGATTATTTATTTAGTCGATTCGGCCGGTGTGTATTTACCCATGCAAGACGAAATCTTCCCCGACAAAGAGCATTTTGGCCGCATCTTCAGAAACAACGCCATCATGAGCAGCATGGGTATCACCCAAATTGCCGCTGTAATGGGCAGTTGTGTGGCCGGAGGCGCTTACCTTCCGATTATGAGCGATGAAGCCATGATAGTGGATAAAACCGGAAGTATTTTCCTCGCCGGAAGTTATTTGGTGAAAGCCGCCATCGGTGAAAATATTGACAATGAAACTTTAGGCGGTGCTACAACACATTGTGAAATTTCAGGTGTAACAGACTACAAAGCCAAAGATGACAAAGATGCTTTAGACAGAATTAAAAGTATAGTCGGGAAAATCGGTGATTATGAAAAAGCAGGTTTCAATCGTGAAAAACCCGTAAAACCTGCTTTGGAAGAAAAAGACATTTACGGCATCTTACCCAAATCGAGAGCGGAACAATACGATATGATGGAAATTATCAAACGCTTGGTAGACAACTCCGAAATGGACCTATACAAACCCGATTACGGTAAATCCATCATCACTTGTTACGCCCGTATTGACGGTTGGGCTGTGGGCATCGTAGCCAATCAGCGTACGGTTTCCAAAACCAAAAAAGGGGAAATTCAATTTGGCGGTGTCATCTATTCTGATTCTGCGGATAAAGCGACGCGTTTTATAGCCAATTGTAACCAAAAGAAAATCCCGTTGGTTTTCGTGCAAGACGTTACCGGATTTATGGTTGGTTCCAAAAGTGAACATGGCGGTATTATTAAAGATGGCGCTAAAATGGTGAATGCGGTTTCTAATTCGGTTGTACCCAAATTCACGGTGGTTGTAGGTAACTCCTACGGCGCCGGAAACTACGCCATGTGTGGCAAGGCTTATGATCCCAGATTGATTTTTGCTTGGCCAAGTGCTGAACTCGCAGTTATGGGCGGAACGCAAGCGGCGAAAGTATTGGCCCAAATTGAAGCTTCTTCCTTAAAAGCCAAAGGCGAAACGGTGGATGAAAAAGTAGAACAAGAATTATTTGATAAAATCAAAGCGCGTTATGATGCGCAAGTTTCTCCCTATTATGCTGCCGCAAGATTATGGACCGATGCGATTATCGATCCGTTAGAAACGCGTACATGGATTTCTATGGGAATTGAAGCTGCGAATCATGCACCAATAGAGAAGAAATTTAATTTAGGAGTAATACAAGTCTAAAAAAAACAGCAAAATGAAACGACTTTTCCTTCTTCTCATATTGATGACAAGCTTTGGCATTAATGCCCAAACCGAAGATGGTTCCGGAAGCTATTTCTTCTTGATTGAAGGCAAAGACGGTCATATTCTCGACTATAAAATACAACTCAATCCCGACCAAACATTTGTTTTTACGAGTTTTAACCGAGTAGTTGACATCCGTGGCAATCATGATACTAACCAAAAAGGAAAAGGTACATGGAAAGTGGAAAATAAAATTATAAAATTCACTACAGAACCAACCGACTTAAACCAAGATTACACCTTAAATTTCAGCGGGACAACTGCCCGAATTGTCAAAAAATCGCCTCGAGATACTTCTGACAAGGTAATCCCAACAGCGCTTCAATTTTACCGATCTGAAATTCGTACCATAGAAAATCTGAAATTTTTGTTGAAGGAATAAAAATCATTAATTAGCCCATAATTTACTTTTCCTTTTTAGCTTTGCTGCGATGAAGTCAATTTCTAATTTTATCGCTTTCCAACAAAACATTTCTGGTATTGCCTTACCGGATAAATTTACTTTTCCATTTTATTATGAACCACACGAACTAAGCATAATTGCCGCTAAAGAATTGCAAAACTATCTCGAAACCCAAACCGATTTCGAACATAACTTCGGACTCAATGAAGCTCAGGATGGATTGGTCATCGGGAAAATGTTTGGCGTTTTGGTCGTGCAAAATAGTCAAGGCGAATTGGGTTATCTCTGGGCATTTTCAGGGAAATTAGCCCAAAGCAATCACCATCCGTTATTTGTGCCGACCGTTTTCGATATGTTGCAGGAAGACAGTTTTTTTAAAAGAGAAGAAGTGATTCTTAACGAATACAATAAAAAAATTGAAATACTTGAAAATGAGAAGAATTATCTAAAGGCAATTCAACTTTTAGAAGAAACTAAAAACCAAGCCGAAAAAGAAATTCAATCGCAAAAAGAAACCATTAAAATCGGCAAAAAACACCGAGCAGAAATCCGCAAAAACAACCCTGAAGCAGATACTGAACAACTCAATAAACAAAGTCAGGAAGAAGGTATCTTACTCAAAAAAATGACTCAGTATTGGAATCATCACATCACTGCTACTGAAGAAACTGTGGCTGAGTTTACTTCGACAATCAACCAACTTAAAGAGGAACGCCGTCAAAAATCGGCACAACTCCAACAGCAACTTTTCGAACAATACGCTTTTCTCAATCAGTACCAAGAGCTGAAAAGCTTAGGAGCAATTTTTAATGGTAATCCACCAGCCGGTGCCGGTGAATGTGCGGCTCCAAAATTATTGCACTTCGCCTTCCAAAACGATTTGAAACCTATAGCCATGGCTGAATTTTGGTGGGGACAATCGCCCAAATCCGAAGTTCGAAAACATGGGCAGTTTTATCCGGCTTGCATCGGAAAATGCGAGCCTATATTGGCGCACATGCTCAAAGACATTCCCTTGGAAGACAATCCGTTTCAAATCAATCCGGCAGAAGGCAAAACCTTAGCGATTGTATTTGAAGATGAGTACTTGGCTGTAGTCAACAAACCGGCTGAGTTTTTATCCGTTCCGGGAAAACAAATCACAGATTCCGTACTTACTAGAATGAAAGCACTTTATCCCGAAGCAACCGGACCATTTGTTGTTCATCGCTTAGACATGTCTACTTCGGGTTTAATATTGATTGCCAAATCGACTGAAGTGCATAAAAAACTACAAGCGCAATTCATCAAAAGAACCATAAAAAAACGTTACATAGCCTTATTGGATGGCTTACTAAAAGAAAACAAAGGCACAATCGATTTACCATTGCGCGTTGATTTAGACAATCGCCCGAATCAAATGGTTTGCTATGAACACGGCAAACCGGCACAAACTTTTTGGGAAGTTATTGAAAGACGAGAAAATCAAACTTTGGTCTACTTCTACCCGATTACGGGCCGAACGCACCAACTTCGGGTACACGCTGCGCACAAACTGGGATTGAATATGCCTATCGTAGGTGATGATTTATACGGTACAAAAGGCAATCGTTTGCATTTGCATGCAGAAAGTATTACTTTTAAACATCCCATTTCAAAAGAATCAGTTACCATTTCTGTAGCTGCCGAATTTTAGACTCGTAACAAATGATGGGTTTTCAGACTCATTGTGAAACACTTTTCATATGAAAAAATTGATAAGCTATTCTTTATTGCTCCTGGGTTTTCAATCATTGACTGCTCAAAAAGTATTTACTCGAAAAGATACTTTACAAGGCGGATTACGTCCGGAACGAACTTCCTTTGACGTTTTGCGTTATGATTTAAATATTAAGATTGATCCAAAGGCAAAATCGATCCTCGGTTACAATGACATTACTTTCAAACCGGTAGAAAATACCACTGCTATTCAAATCGATTTATTCGAAAACATGAAAGTGGATAGTATTGTTTACAACAAAAGAAAACTCAGTTATGACCGAGAATTCAATGCGGTTTTTATCAATTTTCCAACACCTTTATTGAAAGACATGCCGGAACAATCCATTAGATTTTACTATTCCGGAAAACCTATCATTGCCCGTCGCGCTCCTTGGGATGGCGGGTTTGTGTTTAAGCAGGATTCCAACGGTAAAGATTGGATTGGCGTTGCGGTTCAAGGCACCGGTGCCAGTTTATGGTATCCGGTAAAAGACACCCAAACCGATGAACCCGATAGAGGTGCTAGTATCAAAGTAGCTGTTCCCAATGGTTTGATGAACGTTTCCAACGGGCGATTTTTAGGCTCTGAAGACTTAAAAAATGGTTATACCCGATGGGATTGGGAAGTTAAAAACCCAATCAACACCTATGATATCACGGTAAATATTGCCGATTATGTTCATTTGCATGACAACTATAAAGGTTTAGACTTAGATTATTATGTACTCCGTGAAAATGAAGCCAAAGCCAAAACCCATTTTGAAGAAGTAAAACCAATGATGGATTGTTTCCAAAGTAAGTTTGGAGAATATCCGTTCAAAGAAGATGGCTATAAATTAGTTGAAACTTCTTATTTAGGCATGGAACACCAAAGCGCTGTAGCCTATGGAAATAAGTACTTAAGAGGTTACCTCGGCATGGATTTATCAGGAACAGGTATCGGATTGACTTTTGATTACATCACGATTCACGAAAGCGGTCATGAATGGTTTGGCAACAGTATTACCTCAAAAGACATTGCCGACATGTGGATTCATGAAGGCTTTACCCAATACACCGAGATTGTATTTGTAGAATGTCAGTTGGGCTACGAAAAAGCAATGCAATATGCCAATGGTTTGCGCAATAATGTTCAAAACGACGAACCTATTATTGGCCATTACGGGGTAAACAGTGAAGGTTCGGGCGATATGTATCCCAAAGGAGCTTTGTTGCTCAACACTTTGCGTCATGTTGTAAATGATGATACCAAATGGTGGAAAATGATATTGGATTATTCTAATACCTTCAGACATAAAATTATTGATACCGAAACGGTTATTGCCTTCTTTAACAAAGAAAGCGGTATGAACTTGACTCCCGTTTTCAATCAATATTTAAACAAAACCACTATTCCTAAACTAGAATTAAAAACCAGTGGCGGAAAATTAGAGGCGCGCTGGAACAATGTCGAGGCCGATTTTGAAATGCCGGTGGATATCGATTTAAACCAAAAAAGCATCAGAATTTACCCCAAAAAAGATTGGACAGCCACCAATCTTAAAGTCAAAGAAATCAGTCAAGTCAAGATAGCCAAGCATAAATTTTACATTTTGACGCCTTAGAAAATCCAAAAAAGCGAGGTTTTATTTTCGTATCTAATTAATAAATAGTAACTTAGACTGAACTTTAAACTAATTTATTATGGATACTTCAGTAAAAGGTTTGAACAAATGGGCCAATGCTCACTCAACCATTTGGTTTGACACATTCAGAATTCTTCTCGGGGCATTTTTGATTTACAAGGGAGCTTATTTTATCAGTAACAGTAGGGATTTTGAAGATTTAATTGCTCCGGCCAGTAATTTTCTGGGCGGGATGTTGACTTTTCATTACATTGCTTCTGCCCACATCATGGGCGGTATTATGATTATTTTCGGTTTGCTCACGCGATGGGCATTAATTGCTCAATTACCGATACTTCTGGGCGCAGTTTTAATCAATTTTATCGGAGAAATGAATGCTCTGAATTTACTAGTCGCCACAGTTTCCTTGGCATTAAGTGTATTTTATACCATTTACGGCAGCGGAAAACATTCAGCAGATTACTATTTTAAAATGCAAAAATAAATGTTGTAATTCCCATAACAACAAAAAACGCACTAAGGTTTGATTACTTTAGTGCGTTTTTGATTTATTGCATCGTTTCTTTTCGCATGACTTTTCCGCTACCGGTTTCTTTGAAGCTCTTGATAAAAATGATTTCTTTGGGCTTTTCATATTTATCCAATTCATCATACAAATCCTCACCTAAATCATGCTTCTCACCTTCAACCACTAAAATCACTTTTTCGCCTAATTCAGTATCGGGCTTAGAAGTTATAAAGAAACGTTGGTGAATGTGGTGGGCCAACTTCTCTTCTATTTGTTCCGGAATCAATTTGATCCCGCCACTGTTAATCACATTGTCCATTCGTCCTAAAAAAACAAACTGATTTTCATTGAGCAATTCTACAATGTCGTTAGTCACAATCACATCATCGGAAATTCTCGGGGCATGAATCACTAAACAATTTCTGTCGTCATAAGAAATCGTCACGCCGGGTAAAACCGTGAAGGCTTTTTCTCCTAATTTACGGGCAGCAATGTGGGTAATTGTCTCGGTCATTCCGTAGGTTTCAAAAACTTGGGTAGGCAACTTTAACAACTGTTTCTCCAAATTTTTATTGATAGCAGCGCCGCCGACTATCATTTTTTTGACTCTCTTCAATTCGGCCAATGAATTTTGCGCTTGTAATGGAACCATCGCTACAAAGTCGAAATCAATTTCATTATGATCTAACGGATGCGAACTTGGTGCCACAAACTCTAAGTCTAAACCCAAAATCATAGCACGAACCAGCATCATTTTTCCGGCTACATATTTTACCGGCAAACATTGGAGTGCTTTGTCTCCGGGATGCAGCTCGAAAAAATCTCCGGTAGCCAAGGCAGATTCAACCATAGCTTGTTTACTTACGCTAATTATTTTAGGTGTACCGGTGGTCCCGGAAGTTTGCATTTCGATATAGTCTTTACTGTCAAACCAATCTAAAAGGAAATCTCCAACCGGTTTTTCAAAGTCTTCTCCTTCCTTGATAAAACTATAAGCTACACGACATAAATCTTCTCGATTAAGATGAAAACCATTCAATTTGAATTGATTGTGCACATTTTCGTAAGTTGGACTATTCATGATTTTCACTGTTTTGAACGGGTTCTTTAATTGCTATATTTCCGGTTAGTTTCTCCTTCCAATCGGTCCAATGGTATTTTTTACTAAAGATAAATAATAGTAGCGGGAAAATAATAAAAATGGGAGTCAAAATTTCAAATCCTACCGTAGGTGTCGATACATCTTTTAAAACAGAATGCGTCTGAAAAGCAGACCAATCCGATGTCACTAATAATGCGGTAACCAAATTATTGGCGGCATGAAAACCCAAAGCTAATTCCATTCCATCATCCATCAAAGTAATGATACCCAGAAACAATCCTGTTCCTATATAATATATCATTACAATATACCCCATTTTATCTACTTCAGGATTGGCAAAATGCATACCACCAAAAATTAGAGAAGTCATTAGCAGTGGAAACCATCTGTTTTTAGCCAACAAGGCAAAACCTTGCATCAAGTATCCTCTAAACACGTATTCCTCACAACTGGTTTGAATTGGAATCAATAAAACGCCTATAATCGCCAAGATTAAAAAAGGAATGAGTTTAAAATTCCAAACATAGTTTTCAGGACTGGCATAATACATAGCAACGGAAGAACCCAAAGTAAAAACTGTCCACACCGTAAACGAAAACATAATACGGCTCCAATCGATCTTCGCTCTCGAAGTGGTAACCGATAAAAACGTTTGTTTGTGAAAATATTTGACCACTAATATGACGGCTACAAATCCGAATACAAATGACAAAAGCAATAAAAAAAGCGTAAGATTGGGCGACAAATAGTGCATCAGCTCGGCATCGGTCATTGGGTAACTTTCAGCGGAAATAAATGATTTAACAGCTACAGCTATCCCAAGAGGTATGTTACCGAGTAATGCAGCCAATATAATTATCAAAGAACCTAATAAGTATTTCCAAAACTTATTTTCAGGTAAAAATCCATTTTCTATAAACATGAAGTCAGTTGTTTTTGTTTCGCCTAAATTAACTTTTTTCCTTTAAAATCTATTACTTTGTCAAAAAAAAGATGTTACAAATACTCCATAATCCAAGATGCGGAAAATCCAGAAACTGCTTGGCTTTTCTTGAAAATACTGATGCCAAATACGAAATCAGACTCTATCTGCAAAACCCTTTGACTGAAGCTGAATTGAACGCGTTAATCCTCAAATTAAACATCAAACCCATTGATTTAGTGCGCCAAAAAGAATCGGTTTGGATTGAAAAATATAAAGGCAAACCAATGAGTGACAACCAAATCATCAAAGCCATCGCCGAGAATCCCATTTTGATGGAAAGACCTATTGTAATCAATGGTGCTAAAGCCATCATTGGAAGAGATCTTGAAAAACTGGAACAATTCCTTTAAAACAGCACATTATTTTTAACAAAGATTTGGGAATTGTCGCTTAAACCAAAGTGTACTTTTGCATTCTCAAGAAAGAATCAAAACATTTTAGATGAAAAAAATTAAGATTATCTCAACGCTTCTTTTACTTTGTTGCTCATTTTTAACCTTAGCACAACAAAATCAAACGCGTGCTAAATTAGTGATCACAGGAACCGTGATTGAAAAAACGAGCAAAACTCCTTTGGAATACGCCACGATTACTTTAAAAAACACCAAAAATCCAAAACAAATATTTGGTGGAATAACAGATAATAAAGGAAACTTTTCTGTAGATGGTGCTGCCGGTGAGTTTGATATCATTGTCGAATTTATCTCATTTAAACCCACTGAAATCAAAGCAAGACAGATTACGGCAAATACTAATTTAGGCACCATTTCGCTTGAAGAAGATGCCACACAGTTAAACGAAGTTGTGGTGAGAGCCGAAAAAACCACCGTTGAAATAAAACTTGACAAAAAAGTTTACAATGTAGGGAATGATTTAATGGTCAAAGGCGGAACCGTAAGCGATGTGTTAGACAACATTCCTTCTGTTTCGGTTGATGTAGAAGGCAATGTAAGTTTAAGAGGCAATGAAAACGTTAGAATCTTAATCGACGGCAGACCATCAAATGCTATTAATATCACTGAAGCCTTGCGCTTAATTCCGGCAGACGCTATCGATAAAGTTGAAGTGATTACCAATCCATCGGCACGTTATGATGCCGAAGGTGGCGGCGGTTTATTGAACATCATCCTCAAAAAAGGAAAAAACCAAGGAATTAACGGTACGTTTATCGGCGGTATCGGCGACCCTAAAAACAACAGCCTTAGCGGAACCATCAACTACAAAGAAAAAGAATTCAATCTTTTTACCACACAAGGTTACAGCAACCGAAACAATCCGGGAAATGCTTTCACCAACTCCAGATATCTAAACAGCGACAACACCACGAGAAATTACATGAATGAAACTCGTGAAAACGAACGTTTAAATGAATCCTACAACGGAAATTTCGGATTTGATTGGTTTCTGACTAAGTCATTAACATGGACCAACATTGTAAACTACCGAAGAAGTTTAGGCGACAATACCGATAATGTATTGCAAAACTATTATGATGCTGATAATGTGTATGAGTACACTCGAAATCGTATCAACTATGAAGACAGCAAAAGTAAAAATGTAGAGTTCAGCACCAACTTCACCAAAAACTTCAAAAAAGAAGGCCATAAATTAACCATCGACGGTTCGTTTTCTTCTAATTCCGACAGAAATTTGGCTTTCATTACCGATGAAGCTACCAACACCAGTGTAATTGGTATAGATGAAACCACCAATATCCAAAAACAAAGCAGAAATCTATTCCAGTTAGATTATGTTTATCCTATCGGAAAAGGAAGCCAATTTGAATTTGGTTACAAAGGCGATTATTCTAAAAACATTTCTGATTTTAGTGTGACCAACGATGGAATTCCGGCACCACATTTTACTAATATATTAGAATACAAAGAATATGTTAGCGCCTTGTACACCAGCTATGGTTTCAAAGTCAACAAGTTTTCTTTCTTGTTTGGTGCACGTTGGGAAGACTCAAATATTCATGTTAACCAATTGGCAACAAATGATTTTAACAACAAAAAATACGATAACTTATTCCCAAGTGCCTTCTTCACTTATGAAATCGGAGACCAAACCAGTGTTTCCCTAAGCTATAGCCGAAGAATACAACGCCCGAGAGGAAGACAGTTGAATCCGTTCAACAATTTATCGAGTAACGTTAATATTTTTCAAGGTAATCCCGATTTAGATCCGGCATTCACCGATGCTATCGATTTAGGCTATATCAAACGTTGGAACAAACTAACTTTCAACTCCTCGCTTTACGGAAACAAAACAACCGACGTCTTCCAATTCGTAAGAAGACCTAACGGTGATTTACAAAATGGCATTCCGGTAATCATCAGCTCGCCTATCAATTTAGCGACTGAATACAGAGTTGGTTTTGAATTCACCTTAAACTATTCACCTTACAAATGGTGGAAATTAAACGGTAACTTCAACTTTTTCTACAACGAAACCGACGGAGATTATACCTATATTGACATAAATGACAATCCGGTTTACCAAAACTTCGATTTCAAAGCAACGTCATGGTTCACCCGCTTGACCTCAAAAATCAATTTACCTTATAAAATAGATTGGCAAACCAACGCCACTTACAACGGTCCGCAAAACCAAGCCCAAGGTAAAAGTTTAGGGGTTTTCAGTATGAATTTGGCTTTCAGCAAAGACATTTTAAAAGACAAAGGAACCGTTTCTTTCAACATCAGCGATGTATTCAACTCCCGAAAAAGAATTTATGAAACCTATCTTCCGGGACAAGTTGATTCTTATGGTGAAATGCAATGGAGAGTAAGACAAATCAACTTCTCCTTCACGTATCGCTTCAACGTTCAGAAAAATGAAAAAGAAAGAAAACCGCGTAACGGTCAACAAGATGACGGCGGAGATTTTCCAGGATAACCATTAAAAAAGCCCCGAAATTCGGGGCTTTTTTATGAACATCTAATGCTAAAATTAGGCTGTTTGCTCGGCTTCTTTTTGGGCTTTTCTTTCTGCTAATAATTCTTTAACACCACCAAAAATCCAATAAGGAACAATGAAAGTGATTAAGAAAATCATCAACCAAAAACCAATCGTTAGAATGGTTAAGAAAGCCAAGAAACCTAAATACTGTTGAAATTCAAACATGTTTTCCGGAATTTTTTTGAATTATACGCAAATGTAAGCGTAATATTTGGCCTAACCAAAAAACAAAACCTTTTTTATTAAATAGTTTATCCACAATTTTTAGTGTAATTTTAAGGAGCTATTTCCGGCTATCCGTTATATCTTTTTTGCCTCGGGTAAAACCCAAGACAAAAAAGGATGCCACTGCTATCCGGGCTAAATTATAAAACTGTACAATATGAAATTCAGAATAGAAAAAGACACGCTGGGCGAAGTCCAAGTGCCGGCCGATAAGTATTGGGGCGCCCAAACCGAACGCTCTCGAAACCATTTCAAAATCGGACCCGAAGCTTCTATGCCCAAAGAAATCATAAAAGGTTTTGCCCATTTAAAAAAGGCCGCCGCTTACGCTAATTGTGACTTAGGCGTATTGTCTGCAGAAAAACGCGATGCTATTGCCCAAGTTTGTGACGAAATCTTAGCCGGTGATTTAGACGACCAATTTCCCTTAGTCATTTGGCAAACGGGTTCCGGAACCCAAACCAACATGAATGTCAATGAAGTCATCTCCAACCGAGCCCAAGTCCTGGCCGGATTCAAAATCGGAGAAGGCGAAGCCCTTGTTAAAGCCAATGATGATGTCAACAAATCCCAATCGTCTAACGACACTTTTCCAACGGCTATGCACATTGCAGCCTATAAAGCTGTCGTGGAAATTACAATCCCCGGCGTTGAGAAACTGCGAGATACTCTAAACCTAAAATCCGAAGCATTTAAGGATATTGTCAAAATCGGAAGAACACACTTCATGGATGCCACGCCTTTGACTTTAGGACAAGAACTTTCCGGTTATGTGGCCCAATTAAATTACGGTTTAAAAGCACTAAAAAATACTTTACCGCATTTATCAGAAATAGCCTTGGGAGGCACTGCCGTAGGAACCGGATTAAACGCACCCGCTGGTTATGATGCAAAAGTAGCCGATTATATTGCCCAATTTACCGGACATCCTTTTGTTACCGCTCCGAATAAATTTGAAGCTTTAGCAACCCACGACGCCTTAGTGGAAACCCACGGCGCTCTAAAGCAATTAGCCGTTTCA
>NZ_CAMLRU010000029.1 GCF_946482535.1 uncultured Flavobacterium sp. | reverse complement strand
TCATGAATCAACTATCAACCAAATGTTTACGCCGCAAAACGATTATGCCGGTTATTTGACGTATGCCGATTTTCAAAGTACTTTAATTGGCTACCGCGAAACCAACCGAGCCCAAAAATTAGCCCTGACGGACGGAGTCGATTTTGCCCAAACCCAACAACACACTTTAACCGAATTGCTCTACATTTCTTTTATGGAACCATCGGCGGAGCGATTGAGCGCAGAATGGAATATGCCATTGGCACAAGTACAAAGTTTACTTTCGGGTTTGCCGACGCATGTGTATGATGAGTTTCCGTTTTTGGGAAATCTTTACTATCGCCATGAGGTAGAAACTTTAGCGCCATTTCAAGGATTAAGTGTTTCCACCAACGTCAGAGAAGCATCAACTATTGAAGTCAACCATCTGAATGATTAATAACAAAAAAATAATCGTCGTCCTACCGGCTTATAATGCGGCCAAAACACTTCAAAAAACCTTTGAAGAGATTCCGTTTGATGTGGTGGATGACGTTATTATCACCGATGATTTCAGCCATGATGACACCATCACAATTGCGAAAGAAATAGGCATTAAACACATCATTATCCATGACCAAAACAAAGGCTATGGCGCCAATCAAAAGTCGTGTTATCAAAAAGCCTTAGAACTTAACGCCGACATCATAGTGATGTTGCATCCCGATTACCAATACACACCTAAATTGATTCCGGCCATGTGTACTTTGGTGGCCAATAATTTATACGATGTGGTATTGGGTTCCCGAATTTTAAGCAAAGGCGCTTTGCAAGGCGGCATGCCATTGTATAAATATGTTTCGAATAGGATTTTGACTTTCGTTCAAAATGTTTTGATGAATCAAAAACTCTCCGAATACCACACCGGATACCGTTGTTTTGATGCGAGATTGCTGGAAAGAATTGACTTCAAAAACAACTCGGATGATTTTATTTTCGACAATGAAATTTTGGCGCAATGCTGTTTTCTCAAAGCCCGAATTGGCGAAATATCTTGTCCGGCAAAGTATTTTGAAGAATCGAGCTCGATAAATTTTCAAAGGAGTTTGGTTTATGGTTTTGGCGTTTTGCGGGTTTCCGTTTCCTATTTTTTACAGCGATCAAAATTGGTTTCTTTTCCCCTTTTTAAAAACCTATGAAAAGTGTCGTTTTAAAATATTATCCTTTGCTTCCGCTGGTTTTGCTTTGCGTTTATTTTGTATTCAAAGCTACAGCGTTTCCGGTTCACGATTTTGCCAATTATTATTTTGGCGGAAAGTTCTTGGCAGACGGACATTTCAATTCAGACATCTATTTTCCATATAAATTCAACAAAGCCATTTTTGATTTGGGCCATTCCGGAATTTTTGCCAGTTATGCCCCGAATACACCATTTTTAGCGGTTTTGTTTTCTGGCTTTTCTATTTTTCCTTTGGCTACAGCCAAATTGATTTTCAATTGTATTTCGATAGTCCTTTTTGTTTTCAGTATTCACAGATTATTCAGCCATTATAAAATTGACTTCAAATATGCATTGCTGATTCCGATTTTATTTTTGGTACCGATAAAAAACAATCTGTTGTTCGGACAAGTCTATTTTCTGTTGTTCTTTTTATTGGCTGAAGGTTGGTTGGCTTATGAAAAAGAGCAATGGAAATTGATGTCGCTTTTTTGGAGTTTGGCCATTTTACTCAAAGTATTTCCGGTGTTATTGGTCGCGCTTTTAGTCTTTAAAAAAGAATGGAAGCCTTTATCCTATTTGATGATTTTTTGTCTTTCTTTTTTGGGCATTTCTGTTTTATTCAACGGATTTGACCTTTGGATTTTTTATCTCAAGGAAGTTTTATCCAAGGCGTCTAAAGGTGAAATTGCGACAGCTTTTGTGAGCAATTACCAATCGGTTTTTATGTTTTTAAAAGAGCTTTTAGTATTTGATACTGTAGAAAATCCGAAGGCCTTTTTCAATTACCCTATTTTGTTTTCCGCCGTACTAATGGCTTTTAAAATCGGTGTCTTGGCCATTGGTTATTTTGTTTCCAGAAAAACTTCGAATGCATTGTTTGTTTTCGCTTATTGGATTTTAGCCATGCTAATCCTTTCGCCTTACGGAAGTACTTACTCCTTTATTTTACTGTTGTTTCCTTTTTTGACTTTGCTTAAAATTGATCTGTCGTTGGCAAAAAAAGCGCTGTTGTTTGGAACTTTATTTTTAATCAACAACGTTCCGCTTTCGTTTTTCATTGACAATACTTATCCTTTTTCTTATCTGAGATTATTTGCATCATTGGCGTTTTTCGTAGGGATGATTGCTTTGACTTACAAAAGTATTCGTTGGAAAACAGTTTTTCTTGCATCATTGATTCCGATGGTTTTGATGTTGGTTTTTCAAAAAAAGGAAGTCGTAGAATCAAAGGCTTTATTTAAAGAGAAACTGATATTAGCTTATGACTACGAGATTGTGAAAAATAATGAAAACAACGAAAACTATATTAAATGCAGCTTCTGGGATGGAGAAGAAAAAGCAATCTTATGGAATCCAAATATCAAATCCTTTCAACCGCTTGAGTTAAAAAACAATCAAATATTTTACAAAAACCAACAGCTTACTTTTGACAAAAGCCATAAACGGAAACCCATGCTTATAGACCACCAATACATCCTTTATCTTTCGGATTACGACCGAGGGATTGGTTTTTTTACCCTCAGAAAAAAACAACTCCATTGAAAAATAAATCCACTCATAGAATCACTTTAATTTCCGTAAACACTTTGCGACAAGTTTTGCTTGCAGTGTATAATATGGTGATTCCGTTCTTGGTCATATTCTATTCTTCTAAATTACTTTGGGGTTCATTTGTTTCAGTCTTGTTGTTTACCTTACTTGCTTTACAATTGATCAATTGGGGCAATAAAGAATATTTACTTCGAGAATTCAGTACTAATCCTGCGAAAATAAAAGTATATTTTACCGAAAATACCGTAAGTCGATTTCCATTGGTAGTGTTATGTTTTGGAATTGGCTTGTTGTTATTTCCCTTGAATTTCGGGATTTGGCTTTTCCTTTGGCTTATGGGACGATACTTAACCCATGCTGTAGAAGCTTTATTGGTTTACCAAAAAAAAATCAAGATTTCAATAGTCCTTGAAACTCTTTGTTTTGGACTATTTGTGATTTGTTTTTACCTTTTTAAAACGGGTATTACTCTTTATGACTTAATAGTCTTTTACAGTTTGTACCAATTCGCAAAAGGAATTCTGTATTTCTTACTGTTCAGGAATTTCTTTATTGGGCAAAATCTCTATTTTTCTTTTAAGGGTTATAAAGCGGCTTTTTCCTTTTTTTTACTATCAGTCCTTGGCTTTTTGAGTTCTAAAATAGACGTATACATCCTAGAATCTTTTGGCAATAAGACCATCACAGCGGAATATCAAATCATCAACAGTCTTTTGGTTTTTGTCATGTCGATTACTGCATTTATCTACACTCCATTTACCAAATTATTCTATCGAACAACAACAGAGGTCATTCAAAAATCAAAAAAAACTTTAGCCCTATTAGGGTTAATAATTGTGCCGGCAGGACTCTTAGCAATAGGCTTACTGCTAAATTTTGCTGTCCGAATTTCATTTGGATTATCCTTCTATTGGATAGCCTTTGTTTATGTTTATCCTTCTTATTTGTACGGGTTGGATATTGTAAACTTATTCAAGAAAAACCGAGAAAAATTGGTTTTTTACAATTTGTTGATTGGGGTGATATTGAATGCGGTTCTTTCCTATTGGCTGTTGAAATTAGGTTTTGGAATCAGCGGTGCTTTGGCCGGAAGTGCTTTGTCACAGTTGCTGATTTTATTTTTATTTAAAAAAACAAGTTGGATAAATCGTCTCCATAAGATATTTCCTCAGGATGATTTCTATGCCCAATTCATTTCTCCGGGTGATTTGTGCTTTGATATTGGGGCTAATACCGGAAAAAAAAGTCGCTTATTTTTAGAACTTGGTGCCAAAGTAATTGCCTTTGAACCACAAACTGCTTGCCAAGAAAGTTTAAAAGAACTAAAAAAAGAATTTCCTTTCTTTGACTATTATCCTTTTGCTGTTGGTGCCAAAAATGAAGAAAAAGAATTATTTTTAGCCAATCACAGTGAAGTGGCAACCCTTTCGAAAGCATTTATCAATTACTTTAGTGGTGATGAAATCCAATGGAATGCAAAAGAAACGGTAACGGTAAAAAGCCTCGAGAGTTTAATTGAAACCTATGGTTTGCCCAATTATTGTAAAATCGATGTGGAAGGATATGAATTTGAAATTTTATCTCATTTGAAAAGTAAAATTCCCATACTGGAATTCGAATTTACCGGTGGATTCATTACTGAAACCATAAAAATCATTTCCCTGCTGGATGACGAAAAAGTACGTTTCAATTACATTTTGAATGAGCATTTAAAATTGCAACACCAGGATTGGTGCACGGGAGAAGAACTAAAGAAAATTATTCAATCACTTCCCATCGAAAGATTACACGGAAATATTTTTGTAAAAAGCTATGCCATTACCTAAAATCATCTTATTCAATCCCAAAAGTGCGAACGGCAAGCATCGGATTCCCAATTCGATTTTGCAGGTTGGCGCTTCTATTCATGGCCAATATGACTATGTTTTTGTGGATGGCAATTTGGAACAAAATCCTTGGGAAACGATTGAGAGTTATTTAAAAACGGATGAGTTCAAATACTTTGGTTCCACCGTAATGCCCGGACCACAATTGCGTCAGGCAATTCCGTTTACCCAAAAAATTAAAGCACTGTATCCTGAAACCATCACGGTTTGGGGCGGTTATTTTGCGGCCAATCAATATAAAGTTTCGCTCGAATCGGGCGTGGTGGATTATATCATCAATGGTCCGGGTGATGTGGCTTTTCCGTCGTTGATTACGGCTTTGGAACAAAATAAAAAAGAAGAAATATTCTTCATTAAAAACCTGATTTACAAAGACCACAAAGGAGAAATCATCAAAACCGCTGTAGAAGCTTTGCTCGACCAAGACACTTTACCAAAGTTTCCGTATGCGTATCTGAATTCGTTTTATCCTGTCAAAAATTATTTGGCCAAAACCTTTATGGGCCATAAAACTTTGTCTTATCATTCGAGTATGGGTTGCCCGTTTTCGTGTTCGTTTTGCGCCGTGGTTCCCATTTACAATGCCAAATGGAAAGGTATGTCGGCAGCCCGAATTTATGAAGATGTCAAATATTTCAAAGAAAAGTACAACATTGACGCCGTGGAATTTCACGACAACAATTTCTTTACTTCCAAAAAACGAGTACTAGAGTTTTCAGAACTCATCATGAACGACAACATCAGTTATTGGGGCGAAGGCCGAATCGACACCATTAATATGTATAGCGATGACGATTTGAAACTCATGCGAAAAGCAGGTTGCAAAATGATTTTCCTCGGTGCCGAAACCGGAAACGACGCGGTGCTGAAACAAATGAACAAAGGCGGAACGCAAACCGGACAAATGATCAAAGATTTTGTGCTGCGCATGAAAAACGCGGATATCATTCCGGAATTGTCTTTTGTATTAGGAATGCCTGCCAAAACGGAGAAAGAAGTGTATGACCAAATTCTGTGGGACATCAATTTCATCAAAGAAATCAAAGCCATCAATCCGAATGCGGAAATCATTATTTATTTGTTTAGCCCGGTGCCAACGGAAGGTTCTGAGTTGTACCAACAAATTCTCGACGCCGGATTCTCGTTTCCGAAACAATTGGAAGATTGGATTTCGCCCAGTTGGGAGAATTTCGATTTGCGCAAAAATCCATTGACGCCTTGGTTGAAACCTTATATGATTGATACCATTAAAAATTTTGAAACAGTATTGAACGGCTATTATCCGACGGTTTCCGATTTTAGGATCCGCGGGTTTAAAAAAACTATTTTGCAATCGGTTTCGGGTTGGCGTTACAAAACCGGGATTTACCATTATCCATATGAAATCAAGGCTTTGCACAAACTTTGGAAATATCGTCAACCGGAGATTGAAGGGTTTTATTCAGAATAGATGAGAAAGTTTCTCAAAAAAATATCGCATCCTTTTTTGAAGTTTGGTTTGAATTTGTACTATTCTAAACCAAGGAATTTTACTTATGACGGTATTTCGATAAAAATTCACCCCGATGTTTTTCCGCCTCAGCTGACTTTCAGCACTAAAATTCTTTTGGATTTTATAAAAGATATGGATTTGGAAAGCAAAACCTTTTTAGAATTGGGTTGTGGCAGTGGCATCATTTCGCTTTTAGCAGCGAAGAAAAAAGCTTTGGTAACCGCTTCCGACATCAATCCAATCGCTTTAGACTATTTGGTTACCAATTCAGAAAAAAATCATTTAAAAATGGAAATCGTTAATTCTGATTTGTTCCGAAATATTAAAAATCGTGCCTTTGATTATATCATTATCAATCCGCCCTATTATCCAAAATCTCCTAAAAACGTAAAAGAACAAGCTTGGTTTTGCGGGGAAAATTTTGAGTATTTCGAAAAGTTATTCCATCAGTTACCGGATTATCTATCGCCTAAAACCAACTGCTTTATGATTCTTTCGCAAGATTGTGCCATTGAAAAAATAAAAGCCATCGCAGTAAAAAATGCCATGGCTTTTGAGCTTGTTTCAGAAAAGAAAGATTTGGCCGAAACCAATTCTATCTTTAGAATAATTTCTTTGTAGAATCTCTTTGTCTCAATTCCGTTTTGATTGTGGTGGTGGTATAAGTAAACGTTTCTTCTTCGCTTTCTAATTTATCGATTAGCAACTGTGCTGCTACTTCACCTATTTCCGGACCATGTTGGCTAACTGTTGACAAACTTGGTGTCATTCTGCGTGACCAAACCCCATCGGCAAAACCAATAATCGACAGATCTTTCGGAATTTTATAGCCGTTTTGAATACCGAGTTTCATTGCCGTTACAGAAGCATGTTCGTCTAACGCAAAAACGCCATCGGGTTTGTTTTTAATAAAAAAACCTCCGATTTTTGAGTTAAATTCTTCATTATCATTGGCCAAAATCACTAAGTTTTCGTCCACTTTTAGTCCGTGATTTTCCAAAGCTTTATAAAATCCTTTGGCTCTCAACTTGCCTACACTCAAATTATCAATGGCGGAAAGCAAGGCGATTTTTTTACAGCCGGTTTTGATTAAATGCTCCATCGCATTTACTGCCGATTCGAAATCGTCTACGATAACTTTGTCACAATTCACCTCATCGGCAATTCGGTCGAACATAACAATAGGCGTGCCTTCGTTGATAATGGAAGTAAAATGACTGAACTTTTGCAGCTTTTGAGATTCTTCGGCTATGGAAAGAATGAAACCGTCAATGGTTCCGTTGCTCAACATCTCCAGCGCATTGATTTCTTTTTCCAAGGATTCATTCGAAATACAAGTGATGACCTTGTATCCTTTTTCATCGGCTACTTTTTCGATACCGCTAAACACTTTGGCAAAAAATGAATTCAAAATGTTCGGAATAATCACGCCTATGGTTTTGGTTCTTCTGTTTTTAAGGTTCAGACCAATTACATTGGGTTTGTAATTTTTCAATTTGGCATATTCCTGTACGCGTTGCTTGGTGGGTTCACTGATTTCCGGACTTCCGTTCAAAGCTTTTGATACGGTGGAAACGGAAACGCCCAACTCTTTGGCAATTTGTTTTAAAGTGGCTTTCGATTTCATTTTTTTGTTGGTTAAAGTGTAAAAATAGTAAAATTTCTTGTGCTTCCTCAACTGCAAGTATGAAAGTTCCTCACAATTCAAAGAAAATACCGATAGGTTTTGCTCCTAAATTCAGTTGTTGTATTATTGTTAAGGCTATTCATTTAAAGGATTTTAAGCAAAAAAGGATGCTTTACAAAAAATTTTGAAAAATGGTATTTGCTTTATTAATAAATAATTGTACTTTTGCACTCCCTTTATTGGGAATGGAATGTTTAATTAAAAATAAATTATGGACGCATTAAGCTACAAGACACAATCTACAACCAAGGCCACTTCTGGAAAAGAGTGGATCATTGTAGATGCTGAAGGTCATAACTTAGGTCGTTTTGCTTCAAAAGTTGCGATGCTTTTGAGAGGAAAATACAAGCCGAGTTACACACCTCACGTCGACTGTGGAGATAACGTAATTGTTATTAACGCAGACAAAATCAACCTTACCGGTAACAAACTTGACGACAAGACATACATTCGTCACACAGGTTACCCGGGAGGACAAAGAAGTTTGACTGCAAAGGTTTTGCAATCAAAAAACCCTGCTTTGCTAGTTGAAAAAGCAGTGAAAGGAATGTTACCTAAAAACAAATTAGGAGCAGAACTTTTCAGAAATTTAAATGTTGTGGTAGGAACTGAGCACAAACATGAGGCTCAAAAACCTAAAACAGTTAACCTAAACGATCTTAAGTAATGGGAGTTATTCACAAAATCGGTAGAAGAAAATGTGCTGTAGCACGTGTTTATGTTTCAGAAGGAACTGGAAAAATTACCGTTAACAAAAGAGAATTCAACAACTACTTCCCAACCGCTACTTTACAGTACAAAGTATTACAGCCAATGTCTATGACAAACAACGCTGAGAACTTTGACGTAAAAGTAAACGTATACGGTGGTGGTTCAACAGGTCAGGCAGAAGCTGTGAGAATGGCTATTGCAAGAGCAATGTGTGAAGTGGAAGCTGAAAACAGAAGCATCCTAAAACCAGAAGGATTATTAACCAGAGATCCAAGAATGGTAGAACGTAAAAAATTCGGTCAGAAAAAAGCGAGAAAGAGATTCCAATTCTCAAAACGTTAATATTCGGTATTTACCAGAATATATTTTCAGATTATTTTTTACAATTAAATTAGAATTTAAAACAAAGTTGTCGATATTCCTTGTAAAAAGGGAATTAGTTTAGCATCTAAATGAAGCCTAAAAGCGAAAAGCCAAAAGGAACATTGCTAATCACGGAACGTAAACTATTACACAATGGCAAACAAAATTGACGTTAAAGAATTATTAGAAGCAGGTGTTCACTTCGGACACATGACTCGTAAGTGGGATCCAAATATGGCTCCTTACATTTATATGGAGCGTAATGGTATTCACATCATTAACCTATATAAAACAGCAGCAAAAATCGAAGAAGCTAACGAAGCTTTGAAAAAAATTGCTGCTTCAGGTAGAAAAATACTTTTCGTAGCTACCAAAAAACAAGCTAAAGATATCGTATCAGAAAAAGCACAAGCTTGTAACATGCCTTACATCACTGAAAGATGGCCAGGTGGTATGTTAACTAACTTCGTTACTATCCGTAAAGCCGTTAAAAAAATGGCTGCAATTGATAAAATGAAGAAAGACGGAACTTTCATGACTTTGTCTAAAAAAGAAAGACTACAAGTAGATCGTCTTCGTGCCAAATTAGAGAAAAACTTAGGTTCTATCGCTGATATGTCAAGACTTCCTGCTGCTTTATTCGTAGTAGATATCAAGGCTGAACACATCGCAATCAAAGAAGCACAAAAATTAAACATTCCAGTTTTTGCAATGGTTGATACTAACTCTGATCCACGTGAAGTAGATTACGTTATCCCGGCCAATGATGATGCTTCAAAATCAATTGATAAAATTTTATCTTTAGTAACTGACGCTGTAAAAGACGGATTAGCCAACAGAACTTCTGACGCTGCTCCTGAAACTGACGCTGAAGAAACTGTAGAAGTAGCTGTTGCTGAAGCACCGGCTGTTGAAGCAGCTCCTGAAGTAGAAGCTACAGAAACTCAAACTGAAGAATAAAACTGATTAAATTCCAAGAATAAAATTCCAAGTTCCAAAAAATTATCAATCTTGATGATTTAATAAAATTGGAATTTGGGATTTTAGAATTGGAATTTCTTTTTTTACAAAAAAAATAATTTAAAAGAAAAAAATATTATGTCAACAATCACAATTACTGCTGCAGACGTAAACAAATTAAGACAAACTACAGGTGCCGGAATGATGGACTGTAAAAAAGCTTTAGTTGAAGCGGAAGGAGATTTCGATAAAGCTATACAAATCCTTAGAGAAAAAGGACAAAAAGTAGCTGCTAACCGTTCTGACCGTGAGTCTTCTGAAGGCGCGGCTGTTTCTTTTATCAATGCTGACAATACTAAAGGAGCGATCATCACTTTAAACTGCGAAACAGATTTCGTAGGTAAAAATGAAGCTTTCGTAGCCTTGGCTAAAGCTTTAGTTGAAAAAGCAATCAACTTCTCTTCTAAAGAAGAATTCTTAGCTTCAGATTTCAACGGAATTACTGTAGCTGAAAAATTAATCGAGCAAACCGGTGTTATCGGTGAAAAAATCGAAATCGGTGGTTTTGAAATCTTAGAAGGCGCTTTCGTTGGATCTTATGTTCACGTAAATAAAATTGCTGCCTTAACAGCTATTTCTGCACCAGTTGCCAATGCTGATGTTTTAACTAAAGACATCTCTATGCAAGTAGCATCAATGGGAGCTGATACTTTATCTTACAAAGATTTTGATCCTGCATTCGTTGCTTCTGAATTGGCTGCTCGTATTGCTGTAATCGAAAAAGAAAATGAAGAAGCGAAACGTTTAGGAAAAACTTTGAAAAATGTTCCTAAATATATCTCTTTCTCTCAATTAACTCCTGAAGTTTTAAAACAAGCGGAAGAAGATGCTAAAGCGGAATTAAAAGCAGAAGGCAAACCGGAACAAATTTGGGATAAAATTCTTCCGGGTAAAGTAGCTCGTTTTATTTCTGACAACACTACTTTAGACCAAGAGAAAGCTTTATTGGATCAAAACTTCATCAAAGATGACAGTAAAAAAGTAGGTGATTATGTTAAAGGTTTCAACGTTGAAATCACTGGTTTCAAAAGAGTTTCTTTGGGATAATCCTATGAATTAAAATTATTAATTCACCATATTAAAACCTCGGTTCTTCTTTGAATCGAGGTTTTTTCTTTTCCCAAAAAACTGTACATTTGATTTATTAGGTATGTAAATCAAAACCCATGTTCCAATCCAAAAAAGACACCGTTTATGTCGTACTCGCTGGCATCTTCATCACCAATGCCATCGTTGCAGAATTAATTGGCGGAAAACTTATCGACGTAGGCTCAGCCGTAATGAGCATAGGCATTTTACCCTGGCCTATCGTTTTTGTTACCACCGATTTAATCAATGAATATTTTGGCGAGAAAGGCGTAAGAAAACTTTCCTTCATCACCGCCGGATTAATCGCTTACACCTTTTTTATCCTATATTTTGCCATGCAAATTCCGTCTACCGGAATAAGCTCGGTTTCTTCGGAACAATTCAATGCCGTGTTTGGGCAAAGCCAATTGATTATTGTGGGCAGTATCATCGCCTTTCTGGCTTCGCAATTAATTGATGTCACCATTTTTCATTTTGTCAAAAGAAGAACGGGAAATAAAATGATTTGGCTCAGAAGTACCGGTTCAACCGTAATCTCTCAGTTTTTCGACAGTTTTATAGTGTTAGGCATCGCTTTTTGGTTGCCCGGAATTATGGACACCAAAACCTATATCATTTCAGGATTGACGGGTTATACAGTTAAATTAATTATAGCTGTCGGCATGACGCCATTCATTTATTTAGGACATTACGTAATTCAAAAATACATTACCAAAGATGGACAATAAAATACGCTGCGCTTGGTGCGAAAAAGACGATTTGTACCGCGATTACCACGACAACGAATGGGGAAATCCGGTTTATGATGACGACAAATTATTCGAGTTTTTGGTTTTGGAAACTTTTCAAGCCGGGCTAAGTTGGTACACCATTTTGAAAAAAAGAGACAACTTTCGCAATGCCTTTGACCAATTCGATTACAAAAAAGTAGCCCAATACAACGAAGACAAAGTAGCCGAACTTATGCAAGACGCCGGCATCATTCGCAACGGCCTAAAAATCAAAGGAACGATTGCCAATGCCATTGCTTTTATGAAAGTTCAGGAAGAATTCGGTTCTTTCTCCAAATACATTTGGAATTTCACCGGTGGAAAACCCATCGAAAACAACATCAAAAAATTAAGCGATATCCAAGCCACAACGCCGCTTTCAGACGAAATCAGCAAAGATTTAAAAAAGCGCGGGTTTAAGTTTGTCGGTTCTACTGTAGTTTACGCACACATGCAAGCCACCGGAATGGTGAATGATCACTTAGAAGATTGCTGGAAGAGGAAATAGTAATCAGTTGGCAGTGGTCAGTTGGCAGATTTTAATACTTTGATAAAAGTATCGCGCGAAATTTCAAAAGCGCCTAATTGTTCCAAATACTCATTGTGAATTTGGCAATCGAGTAATTTATAATTGTGCTCTTTTAAATATTGAACCAAAGTCACAAAGGCAACCTTACTCGCATTCGACACTTTCGAAAACATGCTTTCGCCACAAAAAACATGGCCTAAATCGACGCCATACAAACCGCCGACCAGTTCGTCATTTTGCCACACTTCAATTGATTTAGCAAAACCCATTTGGTGCAATTTAGTATACGATTCAATGATGCCTTCAGTAATCCAAGTACCTTCTTGTCCTTTGCGTTCTATTTGTTGGCAATGCCGAATGACTTCTTCAAAATTTTGGTTAAAAGTGACTTTAAACAGCTGCCGATTCAACAAATTACGGATACTCTTCGGGACTTTGTACAACTGCGGCACCACCACCATTCGCTCCGGCGGTGACCACCAAAGAATGGGTTCGTCTTCATTAAACCAAGGAAATATCCCGTTGCGATAGGCCAACAACAATCGCTCTGTCGACAAATCGCCGCCAACAGCCAAAATGCCTTCATAAGAAGCTTCGTCAACCGGTGGAAAATATAAATCTTTGGTTAAAAAATACATACGTTGAAATTGCTTCGCCAGTTCGCTGACGCTCGTGTTCAAATTTTAAATCCCAAATTCCAAAGAAAAAAAAATTCCAAAGAAACCTCAAAATTCAAACTCCAAACATCCTAAACCCATTTTGAGTCTTTGAAAATTGAGATTTGAAAAATTGAAACTTTTTTGGAATTTGATATTTAATGATTTGGTATTTGATTTACCTTTTAATCAAAGATTAAAAAGGTAAATCGTCGTGTTCTTCTTCATTAAAGTTGGTGGCCGGAGCAAACGCTTCAGCCGGCGGCATTGGTGCCATACCAGGAGCAGCCGGTGCTTCCACTTGCATTTTCTCAATTCTCCAACCTTGAATATCGTTGAAATATTTGGTTTCTCCTTGCGGATTTACCCATTCTCTTCCTCTTAAGTTGATGGAAACTTTTACCGCTTCACCCACATTATAGTTGTTCAATAAATCACACTTATCTTGCACAAAATTGATGCTGATAAATTGTGGATATTGCTCTTCTGTAGCCACAACTAATTCTCTTTTTCTAAAACTGGCACTCACTTGTTGCTCAGGATTAATCACTTTAATTTTTCCGGTAACTTCCATAATTATTGTTTTGCTAAAAGCACTTTCCAAGCGGAAAGCACCTCGTTATTATTCAAATATTCTTTTGCTTTTTGGTGGATTTTTTGCTCATCATCGGAGCTTAAAACGCCTTTCACGGCAAAATTCTGTTGTACAAATATAGTAATTTCTTCTTCGGTTGGCAAGGCTTCTACATTTCCTAATTTGCCCAAATCGTTGCCATCAAAAACCGGACTCTTTTTAATAAAATCCGGAATCGCATCTACACCAATTCCCAATGTTACCAAAGGTTTCTCTACTTCGAACAACCCTTGATTGGAACGCGAATACCAATTACCTCCAAGCCTTGAAACCAAATCAATCTTGCTCTGATCAATCGCACCTTTGTCGTCCAAAACGCTTTCGTTGATGTGAATTTTTACCACTTCACAAATAATCAAATTTCCTGCGCCACCTTGGTTGCCCAACGCGATAATTTCGTTGACCTTGCACTCCATTTGCACCGGACTTTCGGCCACGCGATAGGGCTTCACCATATCCGAAGGTAACATCGTCAAACCCGATTTGATAAACTCATTCACCCCGTCAGGATATTCCGTACTCGAAAGCGACATTTGCTGAACAATATCATAATTCACCACATTAATCACCACTTGTTTGGTGGCTTCACAGTTTTCTAGGGTATGTTTGGTGGTGTTATTTCTAACCCGTCTCGCCGGTGAAAAAACCAATATCGGCGGATTTGAACTAAACACATTAAAAAAACTGAAGGGCGATAAATTAGGCTTACCATTAGCATCCATCGTACTGGCAAAAGCAATCGGACGCGGCGCAACCGCACTTTGCAAATACCCTTGTAATTGGGCCGGTGACAGCGTATGAGGTTCGAAACTGAGCATATATTTTGTTTTTCCCAAAAATACAATTTTTATTGATTTCAGGAGCGAAAGGTTCGGGCATTCTTGGCGGCCATTTTCCCGCTGTCTGTTATACACGGTACCACGCCCATCGGGGCTAAACCAAAATCGTCTTGCACTTTTGGCGGTTTTGTCTATATTTATAAAAAATTTAAGCATGCAGTTTTCCGAAAAAAGAGATATTACCCGCTGGATTATCATTATGGCTTCCTTCGTCATTGTAGCTTTGATCCTTTGGAACACTTATTCTTTTTTCCAAATTTTCAAAGAGGAAGAACGGGTCAAAATGCAAATTTGGGCTACAGCTCAAAAAACTTTAGACAAAATCGATCCCAACTCTGATACCGATATCGAACTGCCCTTTCAAATCATTCAAACGGCCACCATCCCGATTATAGTGACCCAAAAGGATTCGATTATAAACACCATCAATATTGACGAAGACATTGTAAAGGACAAAGCTAAACTTAAAGGTTTTTTACAAAAATTAAAAAATCAGAATGAGCCAATCGTAATGCAAATTTCCGAAGGCAGAACACACAATCTTTATTATGGCGATTCGTCTTTGTTGAATAAACTAAAATACTATCCGGTAGCTTTATTGCTGATTATTTTCTTGTTTGGCGGCTTGGTCTACAACTTTTACCGAAGCACCAAAATGGCCACCCAAAACAAGCTTTGGGCCGGAATGGCGAAAGAAACGGCGCACCAAATCGGAACGCCTTTGTCTTCTTTAATCGGTTGGCTCGAAATCATGAAAGCCGATAATGTAGATCCTACAACCATCTCCGAAATTGAAAAAGACATCACCCGACTGCAAACCATCACCGATAGATTTTCCAAAATCGGTTCGGAGCCAATTTTAGAAAAACGAAATATCATAGAAGAAACCGAACAGTCTTTCGATTACTTAAGGTCGAGATTCTCCAAGCAAGTGGAATTCTCTTTCAAAGCGCCCAAAAAACCCATCATGGTGTCACTCAATCCGGCATTGCATAGTTGGACCGTAGAAAATTTAGTCAAAAATGCCATCGATGCGATGAAAGGCAGAGGCAAACTATCGGTAGTCATTGAAAACGACAACACTTATGTGAAAATCCTGGTTTCCGACACCGGAAAAGGAATTCCGAAGAACCAATTCAAAAGGGTTTTTGAACCCGGATTTACCACCAAAAAACGAGGTTGGGGTTTGGGCTTATCACTAACCAAAAGAATCGTAGAAGAATACCACAAAGGAAAAATAAAAGTTGCCCATTCCGAAATCGATAAAGGCACTACGATGCAAGTTACCTTCAAAAAGGCCTAAAAAAATCCCGATGGCTCGGGATTTTAGTTTTATAAATTACTTTGAATGGCTTTGGCCAAATCTTCGAATTCTTCTTTAGTCAAAGCTACTTTTCGTTGGAAACGCATGTCGTCCATGTCGTGTAACGGAATCAAATGCACGTGAACATGCGGCACTTCTAAACCTACTACAGCCACTCCGACACGTTTACACGGAACGGTTTTCTCAACCGCTTTGGCCACTTTTCGGGCGAATTGCATTAAGCCTAAATAATGCTCTTCTTCCATGTCGAAAATCTTATTGATCTCCTGTTTGGGAATGCATAGTGTATGTCCTTTGGCATTGGGATTGACATCCAAAAACGCCAAATATTGTTCATCTTCGGCTATTTTGTAGGCCGGAATTTCTCCGTTGACTATTTTAGTGAATATGGAACTCATTTAGTCTCTTGATATTTCTAAAATTTCAAAATTCAGTTTTCCGTTAGGCACACTGATTTCGGCTATCTCACCGACTCTTTTACCCAACAATCCTTTTCCAATTGGAGAACTTACCGAGATCTTTCCGGACTTTAAATCGGCCTCGCTTTCGGCAACTAAAGTGTATTTCATCTCCATACCGTTGGCTTGATTTTTAATTTTTACATTAGATAAAACTAAGGCCTTAGAAACATCCAACTGTGATTCATCAATCAGTCTGGCATTGGAATATACTTCTTCCAATTTGGCAATTCTCATTTCCAACATACCTTGTGCTTCTTTGGCTGCATCATATTCTGCATTCTCCGACAAATCTCCTTTATCTCTGGCTTCAGCAATGGCTTGAGAAGCTTTTGGTCTTTCTATACTTTTAAGTTGTTCTAATTCGTCCTTCAATTTCTTTAGTCCTTCTGCGGTGTAATAAGATACTGTACTCATAATTTCATCATTTATATAAATAGAAAAAATCCCATCGCAACGGGATTTCTTTTTGCAAAGATATTATTTTTAAACTTATTTCAAATTTGTTCACGTTGTATAACGTATGTCAAAGTTAATTAATTTAAATTTGTTTCGCTATAGTAAATCAATAAATTTATATGAAAAAGATCATCCTCTTAATATTAATGTTGCCTTTTGTCTTAGGTTGTGACAGCGGAACTATTAATAATCGTAATCCCAACATTCCCAACTATACTGTTTATTTGCAAATTAATATGAGTTTGCCGGGTTACAGTAATTTACAGTTTCCAAGCAATCACATCGTTGATTATTCTCAAGGCGCACGAGGCATAGTGGTTTTCAACAACGGCTCCGGATTTGTAGCCTTTGATTTGGCTTGCCCTAACCAACCTTTTGATACTTGCCAAGAACCTATGACCATAAGCGGTATAGAAGCCACCTGCGATTGCGATGATACGGTTTACAACTTATTTTCGGGTCAAAGTCCGGGACAACAATATCCTATGAAACAATATCGTGTTGACATTAGCGGCAACACTTTAATTATAACCAACTAAAAAAAAGCCGAACAAAATTGTTCGGCTTTTCTTTTTAAAACTTTAAAGTCAATCCGGCTAAAAGATTGATTCCGGCCTGCGGATAGTAATAGGGATAAACATCCCACATATAACCATTGGACACGTATTTTTTATTGAGCACATTATTGACCAAACCGGTTAAAACGACCGATTTGAAAACCGATTTGGATTTGATTTCATAGGCGATATTCAAGTCGTTTACAAAATAATCCGGCAATTTGGCTGACGGTAATTCGATGTTGTTCATGTATTGTTCTCCAACAAATTTAGACAACCAAGAGATTTGCAGTTTTTCCGATGGTTTATAAACCAAGATATTTCCGGCAATAATGGAAGGTGAATAAGCAATGTCTTTGGTTCCGACATAGGCTCCCGAAACATTCAAATCGAGATTTTTATTTTGGCTCAAAGTAAAATTCGGGCGAATGATAAGTTTTTTGGTCAAAGCTAAAGTAATATCAACTTCAAGCCCTAAACGGTAACTTTTTTCACTATTGGAACGAATAGGATTACCCACATCATCCAAGTTTCCGGTTAAAATAAGTTGGTCTTTGTAGGCCATATAATAAACGTTGGTATTGATTTGGGTCTTTTCTGAAACATATCGCCAACCTAACTCAAAGTCATCTAACTTCTCCGGTTTAGCATTGCCGCCTTCATAATCGGTGCGATTGGGTTCACGATTCGCTTTGGCATAAGAGAAATACAGTGTGTTTTTATCATTCAAATTATAGTTTAGTCCGGCTTTAGGATTCAAAAAATTAAAAGTATCATCAACCAAATCTGCTTGGACGCCATTGGCTTCATAGTTTACGATTCGATATTGTAAATCGCCATACAAGCTCAGTTTATCGGTAATTTGGTAATTGGCTTTGGCAAAAATATTACCGTCGGTTTTTACGGCATAATCATAATAATAACGATCGCTTAATTCGCTTGTTGAGGCAAATCGAGCCCAAATCACTTGCCCGAAATGGTCGCCTTCATATTTGTTCCAACCGCCGCCAAGGATTAAATCGAGTTTTCCTTTTTTATAATTTGCCGAAAAAGTAGTTCCGTAAAAATCGTTGTCCAACCATTTTTGACGCACCAAATCGGTGGTATTGATGGTCGTGTTTTCAATAACAATTGGTGTTAAACCATAATCTCCGAAATCGGCATCCTCTTTGTAATTTTCGTAATAGCCTTTTCCTTTGGTGTAATGCAAAGCAACGTTGGTACTCCAGTTTTCTGACACTCTTTCGCTCCAATGCAATTGGTAATGGTCTTGTTGGTAATTGTCGGTTTCATTGGCATAATAACGTGTATTGCCGAATTCATCGGTATACATTCCGGCCGAATTGAATGTTCGGTCTTCATTCATGGTGAAACCGTCTGTTCCGTTCCAAGATTGATAGGTTTTCTCGGTTCCGCCAAAAACCAAAGCTTTGATTAGAGTGGTTTTCCCCACATAAGTTCCTTGCAGAAAATAAGATTTTAAATCCGATGCCGCTCGGTCAATATAACCCTGCGAATCGATATTTGATAATCTTCCGGCGAATTCGAATCGATTGTTCAGCAAACCCGAACTGAATTTCACCGTGTGTTTTCGGGTATTAAAACTCCCGAAAGAGTTTGACACTTCGCCATTGCTTTGTTGGGCAAAACTATCCGTCAGCAAATTCAAACTCGCACCAAAAG
>NZ_CAMLRU010000028.1 GCF_946482535.1 uncultured Flavobacterium sp. | reverse complement strand
CAAGTTCTAAACCAACCTGAAACTTTAAACCTGAAACAAATTATTCAGACCAGTCTTTAATCCAATTGGCAACCACACCACACCATTCGTCTTCGTCGTTCAAACAAGGTACGGCCAAGAATTCTTCACCACCGTGTTCTTTGAATTCTTCGTTGGCGCGCATGGCGATTTCTTCCAAAGTTTCCAAGCAATCCGAAACAAAAGCGGGCGTAACAACCGCTAATTTTTTAATGCCTTTTTCGGGCATTTTATTGATTTCTACATCAGTATAAGGCGTCAACCATTTGTCTCCTGCCAAACGCGATTGGAAAGTTTGGCTGTATTTGCCTTCGGGAATTCCGAGTAATTCCACCACTTGTCGAGTAGTTTCATAACATTGATGGCGATAGCAAAACTCATGCGCCGGTGATGGTGTTACACAACATTTATTATCAATGGTACAGTGCGATTTGGTCACATCAGTCTTACGGATATGTCGTTTCGGAATACCGTGATACGAAAACAATAAATGGTCGTACTCAAAGCCTTCCAAATGTTTTTTAATCGAATTCGCTAAGGCTTGGATAAAATCGGGTTTGTTGTAAAAAGCCGGCACTTTGGTGATTTTCATTTCCGGGAAATACTTTTGTTGTAATTCATCAGCCAAAGCCCAAATGGTCGTAGTCGAAGCCATAGCATACTGCGGATACAAAGCCAACAGCATCACTTCAGTCACGCCTTTGTCTTTCAACTCTTGTAAGCCTTTTTGAATGGTCATCGAGCCGTAACGCATGGCTAAAGCCACGGGAACATCAACGAGTTTTTCTACTTTTTGATGCATTTTTTTGGAAATCACAATCAGCGGCGAACCTTCATCAGTCCAAATCTGGCTGTAAGCTTCTGCGGATTTCTTCGGACGGGTTTGTAAAATAATCCCGCGAACCAAAAGCGCTCTCAATAAAAACGGTACGTCAATCACGTACTTATCCATTAAAAATTCATCTAAATAAGGCTTTACATCTTTCGGTGTTGGACTTTCGGGCGAACCGAGGTTGACTAATAATACTCCTTTCATTTTGGCAATTTAATTTTTTATAAAAGTAATGAAACTTCTTTTTTTGACTTTTGATTTGTTAATTCTTTATCGATGGTGAGATATACGAAATCAATCCGTTTAGGTATTGGCTTGTAAACTCATCAAGTATTTTTTGGGCGTGGTCGCAAATTTCTTTTTGAAAGCGGCTATAAAATGACTGCCGGTACTATAGCCGATTTTAAGCCCAACTTCATTCACATTATAAGAACCGGAATCCAATAGCTGGCGGGCATAATCCATTTTGTAATCGAATAGGAAACCATAAACGGTATCGCCGTAAATTTGCTTGAAACCCATTTTGAGTTTTTTCAAAGTTAAACCTACTTGACTTGCTAATTCCTCCAAACTTGGCGGTTCGGCCATATTGGCGATGATGATTTCTTTGGCTTTTTTAATTTTCAATACGTTTTCTTCATCAATCAAAAACGGACATTGCTCCGCATTCGGGTCTTCGTTTCGGTTGAAAAACAAGCTCAGTAATTCATAGCCTTTTCCTTTATAGTAAAGATTTTTGATGGACGGATTTAAATTGTAATGGAACATTTGGTTCAACACAATGGCCATCGACGGACTGATATCGCTCTCATTATAATATTTGCGGTCTTTGTTTTCTTTACTTAAAAACGGAATATGTTCGGCGTCATCGGTAAACAAGCCATGGAATTTTTTGATGGAAACCAAAATCGTAATCAACCACGACTTAGGTTCAATTTGAACATGCAGCGGCAATTCTTTTTCCGGATTGTAAAAAAGCAAACACTTTTCCTCTTTTAAACCGAAGGTATAATTTCCTTTGTTGAAAATAAAATTCGCACTGCCTTTCAATCCAAAGTGGAATTGAATCAAACCCATAGCCACCGGCCGTTCAAAGGTGGTGACTTCCTCGGTGTCGTTTTGAAAACGAATTAAAATAAACTCATCGTCAATTTTTATTTCTTCTTTAGAACCCATAGCGATATTTTTTCGTATATGTTTTGGAAGCGAAATCAAAATGTTATTTAGAATGAATCTACATAAAGTGGTTCTGAGCACTTGATTTCACTACAAATTTAAAAGAAATAACGATAAAAAGACTAATCAGTTTAAAAATATCTCTGAGCGACACAAAAAGTTCTTTTAGCGTTACTTTTATAAAATCGATAACAATAACTTTGTCTCACTTTTAGGGAAAGAGCAATTTATGGAACACGGAAACATATCAAAGCACAGTACTTTTTACGCGGTAGGCTTAAGTTATAAAAAAGCCGATGCCGAAATGAGAGGTAAATTCAGCTTAGATGATAACGCCAAAAGTAACGTTTTAGCCCAAGCGCAAACCGAAGGAATTGAAGCGCTTATCGTGACATCAACTTGTAACCGTACCGAAATTTACGGTTTTGCCCAGCATCCTTTCCAACTCATCAAATTACTTTGTGAAAACAGTCAAGGCACCGTGGAAGATTTCCAAAAGGTAGCTTACGTATATAAAAATCAAGAAGCCGTGTCTCACATGTTTCGGGTAGGAACTGGTTTAGACAGTCAGATTTTAGGCGATTTTGAAATCATCAGCCAAATCAAATCGGCCTTCGTAGAAAGCAAAAACCGTCAGTTGGCTAATGCTTTTATGGAACGATTGGTCAATGCGGTGATTCAGGCCAGCAAACGCATCAAGAATGAAACTGAGATTTCTTCGGGTGCGACTTCTGTATCTTTTGCTGCCGTGCGTTACATCTTTAATAATGTAGAAGACATCGCCAACAAAAACATTTTGCTTTTCGGAACCGGAAAAATCGGCAGAAATACTTGTGAAAATTTGGTCAAACATACCAAACACGAACAAATTACCTTAATCAATCGTACTAAAGACAAAGCCGAAAGATTAGCCAGAAAGCTGGATGTGATTGTGAAAGATTATGTCGATTTGCAATTGGAAATCCAAAAAGCCGATGTGTTAGTTGTGGCCACCGGCGCGCAAAATCCAACAGTGGATAAAGCCATTTTGAATTTGAAAAAACCCTTGTTGATTTTGGATTTGTCCATCCCAAAAAATGTGAACGAAAATGTTCAGGATGTCAATGGCATTACCTTAGTTCACATGGATCATTTATCGCAAATGACCGATGAAACCTTAGAAAACCGCAAAAAACACATTCCGGCCGCCGAAGCTATCATCGAGGAAATCAAAGACGAATTCATCGCTTGGACCAAACAACGCAAGTTTGCACCAACCATACATGCTTTAAAAGAAAAACTCAATTCTATCAAAGAAGGAGAATTAAATGTACAGCGCAAAAAAATGGCCAACTTCGACGAAGAACAAGCCGAATTAATCAGCGCCAGAATCATCCAAAAAATCACCAATCATTTTGCCAATCATTTAAAAGATGACAATACCATGGTAGATGAAAGTATCGAATGGATTGAGAAAATTTTTCAGATAGAAACCACTTCTAAATAAGATGGCCAAAACAATCAGAATAGGAACGCGCGATAGCGAACTCGCTCTTTGGCAAGCTCACACTGTCCAAAAAAAACTTAACGATTTAGGCTATTCCACCGAAATTGTAGCGGTTAAATCCCAAGGCGATATCATTTTAGACAAACCGCTTTATGAACTTGGTATCACCGGAATCTTTACTAAAACCTTAGACATCGCCATGATTAATGGCGAAGTAGATATTGCCGTGCATTCCATGAAAGATGTGCCTACAGCTTTACCTATCGGAATTGTACAAGCAGCGGTTTTGCCAAGAGCCAATGTGTTGGATATTTTGGTCCACAAAGGCAACACCGATTTTTTAACCGAAAAAGCCACCATTGCCACCGGAAGTTTACGCCGACAAGCCCAATGGCTCAACAAATACCCCAATCATACTGTAGTAGATTTAAGAGGCAACGTGAATACGCGTATGCAAAAGTTACAAGATAACGATTGGAGTGGAGCCGTTTTTGCGGCAGCAGGTTTGGAAAGATTAAGCCTCACCCCAGACCTCTCCAAAGGAGAGGGAGCAAAATCATTCCAAATAAAAAGCCCCTCTTTTGGAGGGGTTGGGGAGGCTCTCGATTGGATGATTCCGGCGCCTGCACAAGGTGCTATGGTAGTGGTAGCCATGGGAAATGACAATTATACGATTGATGCCGTTTCACAATTAAACGATATTGAAACCGAAGTTTGTACTTATATAGAAAGACAATTTTTAAGAACGTTAGAAGGCGGTTGTACTGCGCCAATCGGAGCTTTGGCCAAATACAATCAGCATGATGACACGATAGAATTTCACGGATGCTTGCTTTCGCTCGATGGAAAACAGAAATTTGAAATCAAGAAAGCGGTTGATATTTCGGAATGGAAAAAATTAGGCTTTCATTTGGCACAAGAAATTTTGGAAAGCGGCGGAAGTGACTTGATGGTTGAAATCAAAAAGCAACTCAAACCCAAAGTATAACGATGGAAACCCAAATTCGCATATTGTCAACCAAGAAGCTTACGGACAACCAAAAGCAACTGCTGTTGAGCGCGAATTTTGCAGTGGAAGAAGCCGATTTTATCAAGGTAGTCAACAAGCATTTCGACCTTAAAACCATCAATGACTATTTAATTTTCACGAGCCAAAACGCGGTCGAAAGTGTTTTAGCACATGAAAAAATAGCCGAAATCAAAACCCGAAAGTGTTTCTGCGTAGGCGAAAAAACAAGGGCATTATTAGAGCAAAACGGTTTTGAAGTCATCGCAAGTTCGGATTATGCCTCAGAATTGGCTTCGATGATTTGTAACCAATATTTTAAAAGCAGCTTTACGTTCTTTTGCGGGAATTTGAGAAGGGATATATTGCCCGACTCCTTAAAATTAGCTGAAATAGTTTTTGAAGAAATTGAAGTATATGAAACTGTTTTAACGCCACATCAAGCCGCGGATGATTTAAACGGAATTTTATTTTTCAGTCCGTCCGGCGTGCAAAGTTTTTTGAAAACCAATAGTATCCGAGATGAGGTTTGCTTCAGTATCGGCGGCACAACAGCCAAAGCACTGAGAGGAATTACCAACAAAGTGGTTATAGCCAATCAGCCCAATATTGAAAGTACCATTATAAAGAGTATAGAATTTTTTAACAAAATATAATTTGGCCACAGCCAAACAGCAATTAAAATTATGATTAAAAACGATTTATTCCTACGCGCCTTAAACAACGAAACGGTTGAACGTCCGCCGGTTTGGATGATGAGACAAGCAGGAAGATATTTACCCGAATTCAGAGCGTTACGCGACAAATATGATTTCTTTACCCGATGTGAAACGCCGGAATTAGCGGCAGAAATCACGGTTCAGCCTATCCGAATTGTAAAACCGGATGCGGCTATTTTGTTCTCGGATATCTTGGTAGTGCCAAGAGCGATGGGAATCCACGTAGAATTGAAAGACAATTTGGGACCAATCATTCCCAATCCGATTCGCACGATGGAACAAGTCAATCAGGTTTTTGTGCCGAATATTCATGAAACCTTGGGTTACGTAATGAATGCCGTAAAACTGACCAAAGAAATGCTGAACGACGAAGTGCCGTTAATTGGTTTTGCCGGTTCGCCTTGGACGATTTTCTGTTATGCCGTAGAAGGAAAAGGCTCTAAAAGTTTCGACACCGCCAAAGGATTTTGTTTCTCCAATCCGGTAGCAGCGCATACTTTATTACAAAAAATCACAGATACGACCATTTTATACTTAAAAGAAAAAGTAAAAGCCGGTTGTAATGCTATTCAAATTTTCGATTCGTGGGGTGGCATGTTGTCTCCGGAAGACTATAAAGAATTCTCTTGGCAATACATTAATCAAATCGTAGAAGCTTTAGCCGAAGAAACCAAAGTAATCGTGTTCGGAAAAGGATGTTGGTTTGCCTTAAACGATATGGCCAAATCCAAAGCATCAGCCTTAGGTGTTGACTGGACATGTTCACCAAGAAACGCCCGTTATTTAACCGGTGGCAAAATCACCTTACAAGGAAACTTTGACCCAAGTCGTTTGTTATCGCCTATACCAACCATCAAAAAAATGGTACACGAAATGATAGACGAATTCGGCAAAGACAATTACATCGTAAACCTTGGCCACGGCATTTTACCTAACATTCCGGTAGATCACGCCAAGGCGTTTATCGAAGCAGTAAAAGAATATAAATAGCTGTCAGCTGACAGCTTTTAGCTAAAAGCTAACAAAATGAAAGATCAATTTTACCCATACATACTTCAACTCCAAGACCAAATCTGTGCCGCTTTGGAAGCTGTTGATGGCGTAGCAAAGTTCCGCGAAGACCTTTGGCAACGTCCCGAAGGCGGTGGCGGAAGAACCCGTGTGATTGAAAACGGTCTGGTTTTCGAAAAAGGTGGTGTCAACATTTCAGCGGTTCACGGTAAATTGCCCGATACCATGCAAAAGATGTTCGGCGTTGGCGAAGCTGATTTTTTCGCTTGCGGATTGAGCTTGGTCATTCACCCGAAAAATCCCATGGTGCCCACAGTGCATGCCAATTGGCGTTATTTCGAAATGTACGATGATAACGGAAAGGTTATTAATTCCTGGTTTGGTGGCGGACAAGATTTAACGCCGTATTATCTGTTTGAAGAAGATGCTAAACATTTTCACCAAACCTGCAAAACCGCTTGTGACAAGCACAATCCCGAATTTTATCCGAAATACAAAAAGCAATGCGACGCCTATTTCTGGAATGCGCATCGTAACGAAGCTCGTGGTATCGGCGGTTTGTTCTTCGATTACTGCAAAGCCACTGATGAAATGACCATGCAGGATTGGTATAATTTCGTAACCGAAGTCGGCAACAGTTTCCTGCAAGCCTATGTTCCGATTGTAGAAAGAAGAAAAGAATTAAGTTATACGCCGGAACAAAGAAACTGGCAGGAAATCCGTCGTGGGCGTTATGTCGAATTCAATTTGGTACACGATAAAGGCACGCTTTTCGGTTTAAAAACCAACGGCCGTATCGAATCAATTTTAATGAGTTTACCGCCACACGTGCAATGGGTTTACGACCATCATCCGGATGCGGGCAGCGAAGAAGAAAAATTAATTAAAGTGTTAGAAAAACCAATTGACTGGATAATTTAGCTGTCAGCTTTTAGCTATTAGCCATCAGATGTAAATGAGATGAGAGATTATAAGAAGTTTTCAGTTTGGGAGAAATCACATCAGCTAACTTTAGATGTTTATAAAGTGCTGCCAACTTTTCCGAAAGAGGAAATTTTTGGTTTAACAAGTCAAATCAAAAGAGCGGCGTCATCCATTCCAACTAATATTGTTGAAGGTTGTGGAAGAAACTCAGATAAAGATTTTTGTCGATTCCTTTACATATCATTCGGTTCAGCCAATGAATTAGAATATCAAATATTTTTGAGCATTGAATTAAATTTTCTGGAAAAAGAGCAAGGCCAAATCCTTTTGAAACAAATAGAGGAAGTCAAAAAAATGCTCAACGGATTAATAATAAAATTAAATAACGCTGAAAGCTAAGAGCTAACAGCTAAAAGCTAAATATATGTTCCCACTACAAAGAGGCAGAAGATTACGCGTTAACGAAAGCATTCGTTCGTTAGTCCGCGAAACCACTTTAAGTCCGGCCGATTTCATGTTCCCCATGTTCATCGCCGAAGGTGAAAATTATAAATCCGAAATCCCATCCATGCCGGGTATTTTCCGTCGTTCGTTGGATTTAACGGTGGAAGAAGTGAAGGAATTATTCGCTTTAGGTATTCGCGCCGTGAATATTTATGTGAAAGTCGACGAAAGTTTAAAAGACAACACCGGCAAAGAAGCTTGGAATCCCAACGGATTGATGCAACGCGCCATTCGTGACATCAAAACCGCTTGTCCGGAAATGATTGTCATGCCCGATGTTGCACTCGACCCATATTCGATTTATGGCCATGACGGTATCATCGAAAATGGTGATGTGGCTAACGATGCCACCAATGACGCTTTGGTAAAAATGGCTGTTTCGCACGCCCAAGCCGGAGCCGATTTTGTAGCGCCAAGCGACATGATGGACGGACGCGTATTGCGTTTGCGCCAAGGTTTAGATGCTGCAGGTTTTCAACATGTAGGGATTATGAGTTATTCGGCCAAATACGCTTCCGCGTTTTACGGTCCGTTTCGCGATGCTTTAGACAGCGCACCAAGAGAAGCCGATGTAGTCGTTCCCAAAGACAAAAAGACTTACCAAATGGACTACGCCAACCGCATCGAAGCCGTCAAAGAAGCTTTAATGGACGTAGAAGAAGGCGCCGATATGGTCATGGTAAAACCCGGAATCGCTTACCTAGACATCGTTCGCGAAGTCAAAAATGCAGTCAATGTTCCCGTAACGGTTTTCCATGTGTCGGGCGAATATGCTATGATCAAAGCCGCTGCCGAAAGAGGTTGGCTCGACCACGACAAAATCATGATGGAGCAACTCATGTGCATCAAACGTGCCGGAGCGAGTTTGATTTCGACCTATTTTGCCAAAGAAGCGGCGATATTGTTGAATCAAAAATAGGAGCGAAAGGCTCGGGATTAATCAGTTATCCATTTTCCCGCTTTCCGCGCTACGTGGTAGCTAGCTCCAATCGGGGCTAAATAGGAATGGCATTGTATTTTTGTAAACTATGAAAAAGATATTATTACTACTATTAGTCATCACTTTCGCTTCTTGCAAAAAGGAAGTTGAACCAACAAAAAATCAACCCCAACACGACGAATCGGCTGTAGCCGTTTCCGGAGAAGAACTATTTTCCGGCAAAGGCACTTGCACCGCTTGTCATTTGCCAGACCAAAAAGTCATTGGGCCAAGCATAGCCGAAATCGCCAAAATCTACAAAGAAAAAAACGGCAGTATCGTAGCCTTTCTCAAAGAAGAAGCCGAACCAATAGTCGACCCAAGTCAATACGAAACCATGAAAACCAACTTCGCCATTACAAAACAAATGAGTGACGAAGAACTAAAAGCTTTGGAAGATTATATCTATACTTTTTCGAAATAATTTCTTTGTGTCTTTGTATTTGCTTTGTGACTTTTGTGGTTAAATTAATTAACTTTATCCAATGGAAACCGCATACCTCAAAACACCACTCGGCATTGCCAAAATTGAAGGCGATGAGAACGGTATTGCTGTAATTTCTATTTTAGAAGAAGGAGAAGTTAGTGCTGTAATTCCATCTGTTTTAGAGGAAGCGGTTAACCAACTCAACGACTATTTTGCCGGAAACCGCCAAGATTTCGATTTCAAAATCAACCCTTCGGGAACCGAATTCCAACAAAAAGTGTGGCAGGAATTGCTGAACATTCCGTTTGGCAAAACTATGTCTTATCTCGATTTATCCAAAAAAATGGGCGATGTCAAAGCCATTCGTGCCGTAGCTTCCGCCAATGGCAGAAATCCACTGTGGATAGTTGTTCCGTGTCATCGCGTTATCGGTACCGATGGTTCGCTAACCGGTTATGCCGGTGGTTTGTGGCGCAAAAAATGGCTATTGGAACACGAAAATCCATCGCCGCAACAATCACTTTTTTAAAATTTTTCTTTCATATTTAAAATAAATCCGTACTTTTAAATCAGTTATTTCTTAATTTTTTATCATGATTGAAAAAATTCCACTAAATAATATTCTCTTTCTCGATATAGAAACCGTTCCCGAAGAGGAACACTTCAACAGTTTGGATGACGAAATGAAATCGCTTTGGGAACAAAAAACGCAATACCAAAGACGCGACGAATACACGCCTGAAGATTTTTATGACCGCGCCGGTATTTGGGCCGAGTTTGGTAAAATCGTCTGTATTTCCGTTGGGTATTTTGCCAATAAAAGTGATATCAGAAATTTTAGGGTAACCTCCTTTTTTGGGGAAGAAAAAAAGATTCTAAAAGATTTTTCCAACTTGTTAGACACGCACTTTAACGGAGCGCAACATTTACTTTGCGGTCACAATGCCAAAGAATTTGACTTCCCGTTTATTGCCCGAAGAATGATCATTAACCAAATTCCAATTCCCGGGAAGTTGAATTTGTTCGGAAAAAAACCTTGGGAAATCTCGCATTTAGACACTTTAGAGTTGTGGAAATTTGGTGACTATAAGCATTTTACTTCTTTAAAATTATTGACCAAAATTCTGGGTATTCCTTCGCCCAAAGGTGACATTGACGGCAGTCAAGTAGCCCATGTTTTTTACGTAGAAAAAGACATTGACCGTATTGTAACTTATTGTGAAAAGGATGTGATTGCTGTGGCTCAAATATTTCTCCGTTTGCGCAGAGAAGAGTTACTCATTGAAGATGAAATTTTACATGTATAAAAAAAGAGGTCAAACGACCTCTTTTTTATTATTAATTTCTTATCAGATTAGTTTCTTTTCAAAACAATTTTCTTAGTTACTGATGCTTGTTCGTTAGCAATATTCACTAAGTATACTCCGTCTTGAAGATTTTCTATCCCAAAAGAGGTAAGCACTTCGCCCGTTTCTTTAACCATAATAGCTCTTCCTTGTAAATCGTATAAAGTAATGGTTGCCTTATCAGTAAGCGCAGGAATAGCTACATTTACGATGCCTTTTGTAGGGTTAGGATAAACACTGCTCTTCTCAATTGGATTTTCAACCACAGCTAAGGCAACTTGTACACTACAAATATCAATACTAAACGAATTGATAGCCCCTCCATCCTGATCATATGGGTCAACTACTCTCAAAATCCACTCCCCATCAGCAGGTAGAGTATTCAATACACTTAAGCTGTTTACCGGAGCAATACTTCCGCTTATAGCCGGATTTCCGGAACATGTAGGCAAACCACCGTCGTCATCCATTGTACAATTTATGTTTGAATCACCACCACAAGCTTCTTCCAACAAAGTAATCACCGGACTTCCGATAGACGCTGGTCCTTCCAAAACAATGGTCATGTCTTGTACCCAAGTATGGGTAATATCGATATTCACATTTAAGTCTCCTATGGTGTAGCCTCCGCTAATAGTTAGTGGCACCGAAGCCTCAGAATTAGGAGTGTTTGCGATGGTTGCACTCGAGTAGTCTTCGGCAACAAAACTAAGATTACAATTCAAGTTCCCGGTGTCAAAGAAAAATACATTAGCACCGTTATTAACAGCTGTTCCACAGTTGTTTTGAGGAATTACTCTCCAATAGTATCGGGTTGCCTGAGCTAATCCTGAAACATTGTACTCGGTTACACTTACTTCATCACTAAGGAAAATTGAAGAAAAATCAGCTGCAGTGGATACTTGAACATTGTAAGTTAAAGCATTAGGTTGCGTATTCCATTGTAAAAGGGCTGATGTAGACAATCCATTTTGTCCGTTTGTAGGTGTCTGTAAAGATACCGGCTGGAAAGAAACACCATTAAATACTCTCAGTGTTTTGTATCGGATTTCAGTCTCTGTGGCACTTGTACCTTTGATTCCAACAAAATATTCACCGGGATTAATATTAGATAATCCGGTTATGTTCATGGTTACCGTTCCGTTGGCACTTAAAGAAGCCGGAGAAAAAGAAGCGGTTGCACCGGTAGGTAAATCAACAGCCGAGAAGGTTGTAGTCCCGGTGCCGACTTGGGTATAATTAAAAGTATAAGTTGCGTTTTGAGTAGAACAAAGCGTTAAGTTTTCTGAGGTAGAGTTAATAGCAAAACTCGAAGACAGACCGGTGATAACCAATGAATATTTCTGTCCGCCGTTTACCAATGTGCCTTTGTGTCTTACCGTAATAGTATATTGTCCGGCAGTTGGAGCATCAATTTTAACTTGCTCCACATTGTCAACACTATTATCTCCTGTTCTGGTTGCCGGATTGTTTGGGTCTGATTCCAGTTTCCATGGGTAATAAGTAGTGCCGTTTCGGGTAATTCTAATGTCTAAATCATTTACTAAGGCTGGTGTGGTATCATTAGCCACTCCTGAAGTATTAACATCTCCCGGTACATCTGTCCAAGTGATTGAAGCAATTAATGGAGTATTTCCACCGGCGTTTACGTTGATAGTAAATACTTGACCATCGGATAAATTTTCCTCAGAAACCCAAGAAGATAAACCGTTATTGGTTAAAGTCTCTGCGGCTTTTTTAGCGTTTAATAATCCCCAACCAAAAATAGGATCAGGACCAACGTCACCGGCATCATCTGCAGTATGACAGGCCAAACCTTTAAGGGTAGCTGCTCTCATGTAACTACCGGTTAAATTATGAAAATATTGTTGTAAAAGAATAAGACTTCCTGCAACATTAGGAGAAGCCATTGAAGTCCCGCTAAGCACAGCAGTGGCATTTGTACCGGAGTTACTGGTTGAAGTTAACCCTGTTCCATTACCGGTAATATCCGGTTTTACCCTTAAATCATCTGTGGGGCCTTGACTACTGGAAGGATTGATAAGAATGTTAGAAAGTACAATTGAGCCATCAGGTGATGGGGTAACATCTTGAGCATTGGCTACCACTAAATTATTCTTAGCGCCTTTATTTCCGGTTAATTTATCAAAACCAAATGATATGGGTTCTGAGTTGTCATTATTGGCTCCTTCATTTCCTGCAGACATTACGGCTAAATAATAAGGGGCATCGTAAGCAATATCATCCCAAACAAAAGCGTCATATGAATAAGACCCGATATACCATGCCGGTAAAGGATCTCCTGAACCGGTAATTGGTGTTCCATAGGAGTGATTAGAAATCAACATCCCTTCAATAGTTTCTGCTACCGCTTCCGCTTCATCAGCTGTCCAATCGAATGTTCGGGCACTTGCTTGACTGGCCATTCCTTTGGCTGCAGCAATATTAGAACCGGCAACCATAGTTCCTGTTACGTGTGTTGCGTGTAAAATAGTAGTTGTTCCGGTTGCATCTATGGCAGTAACTCTGTTACCAAAAGAGACATGATTGGTGCGAACAAGTCCACCATCCCATACTCTTACCGTCATGCCTTGACCGTCTAAATTTAATCCTAATGAACCTCCGGTATTTAAAAAATTTGTTCTTGTCGCACGAGCAGCAGCAACATTGTCTGTCGCATAATAAATAGGCAAACCTTCAGGAGTTAACCTCATTAATTCTTTAATGCTTCCATCCGAATTTTCAACATAAATCGGCCAATTCTTTTGACGAGCAACAGCTATAGCTTTTTGCTTATCGTTAGCTGCTTTTTTTCTGTAAAAAGCCTCTTTTTCTTTAAGCTTTGCAATATTATAATTCGAAGTGATTTTTTTTACATCTTCCTGTGACTGACCAAATATGGAACATGAAACTAAGAGAGAAAAAAAGAGTAGTAAGTAGTTCTTTTTCATGATTTTCTGTGAATAGCTAGTTTGTTGTTTACAAGTCAGCAAATATATAAATCTTAGAGTAATTTGATTAAATTACCGTTAAATATTAATTATTTTTTAAGTTTCGTTTAAAATCCATCAAATTATACTACAATTCCTGGTTTTTTAATAAAAATTTTATTTCAGAGCTATTGAAAAATTTATTTCTGTCCAATTTTGAGAAATAGTATATTTACCAAAAAACAGTTTATGGTTTTAAGTAGATTTTGGCTCGCTATCTTTATTTCTTCTATCGTCTTTGTAGTGTTTAGTTTATTTACGTCAAACAGTTACTCGGTGGATTTTATTTTAAACGGAAAAAAAGATGACCCCATTTTAATTTCCGAGAAATACCTCAATCAAGTACCAAAGTTTGTTATGGACAGTATTGAAAAAGCGCCTGACCAAACTATGGTGGTTGACCGGGATACGCTTAATGCCGATACTACCTATGTTTATAAAAGTAAAACGGTAAAAATATACAGCGGTGTCCAAAAATCAGACGGTTTGTTGCCAACGTGCAAAAACAGTTTACTCGATTTAATACTACCGTTAATTGCCTATTTAGCGTTCTTTTGCGGACTGATGGAACTGTTAATCATTTCCGGTGCTGCCGAAAAATTAGCCAAAAGACTCAGCCCAATGTTTGCCAAAGTTTTTCCGACAGTTCCTAAAAATCATGAGTCCATCTCTTATATGACCTTGAATTTTGCAGCCAACTTTTTAGGATTAGACTCTGCCGCAACTCCATTCGGATTAAAAGCCATGCAAAGTTTACAAGAAATTAATCCCGAGAAGGACAAAGCCAGCGATGCCCAAATCATGTTCATGTGTTTGCATGCTGCCGGATTAACTTTGATTCCAACGTCTATCATAGGCTACCGTGCGGCCGAAAATGCAGCCAATCCTGCAGATGTAATGTTGCCTTGTATTATCACTTCATTTATAGGAACCATAGCCGCATTCTTAATCGTCGGCATTCGCCAAAAAATTAATTTTAAAAGTGCCTCATTATTGGTAGCCTTGATGACCGTTATTGGCGCTATAGTCGGATTGTTGTTTTACGTAAACGGTTTGGATTTGATTGGTAAAAATGCCTTCACGTCTAATCTTTCAGGATTAATGTTGGTGGCCATTATCGCTTTTACTTTAATTTTCTCTTTGGTCAATGAGAAAAAATTTGTGGCCAAAGACACGACTATTTTTGATTCGTTTGTCACCGGAGCTAACAATGGTTTGCAAACCGGAGTAAAGATTTTTCCTTATGTAATGGGAATGCTGGTAGCCATTTCTTTTTTCAGAAACAGCGGTTTGTTTGAAATCATCAGCAACTGGATTTCTTTTGCGTTTTCCAATATTGGTGTGAGCAAACAAATCACAGATTCTTTGCCGGTGGCGATGCTCAGACCATTCAGTTCAGGGGGTTCGCGCGGATTTATGATTGACTCCATGCGCAACTTCGGACCGGATTCTTTCACCGGAAGGCTGAGTTGTATTTTCCAATGCAGCGCCGAAACAACGTTTTATGTGATTGCAGTTTACTTCGGAAGTATTAATGTGAAAAATACGCGATACACGCTTGGCACCATGCTTTTAGTAGATTTAATCTGTGTGATTACCGCGATTTTTGTGGCGAGTTGGTTTTTTTAAGATGAAAAAACTGCTGGCCATATCAGTACTTATCGCTCTGATTTCCTGTAAAAAAGAGGAAGGAAGGAACGAACAAAATTCATATGTCGGAAATTGGTATTTTGATAAAATTGTGGATTACGATACTTCTAAAGTCAAAATGCCTAAAAGCTTTTTGGAAAGTCAAGAAGCTTCGTATTACAACTTTGAAATAATCAATGATAGTGTGATCAGTTTTAAACAAGGATTTTATTATTTTATTGAAAACAGAATTAAATCAGAGGAATACGGGTATAACTTTTTAAGAAGTGCGTACTACCTTGGGACAAAAACAAAATATAAAATAAAAGACTCTAAATTACTTTTCTTTGACAAAACTTCTAAAGAATGGGACACGTTAACCATTCAAAAGAAATCGGAAGACACGATGATAGTGTCTGGTTATTATAAGGCATCTTATCGGTTAGTTAAAAAGAGAAACACTTATTTCAATAATAACAATTATGATGCTATTATAGTTGACAGAAGCCCGTGTTTTGGCAGTTGCCCATTTAATTCGACCTATATTGACAGAAAAGGAAATTTTTATTTTAAAGGGTATGATTCTAATACTCAAACCGGAAATTTTAATTCAAAACTCGATAAAGAAACCGTAGATGAATTATTTAACAGTTTTGATAAAATTGATATTTTCAAACTGAAGGATGACTACCATGCCATGGTTACTTGCAGCCAAACCAATGTAGTTACTTTCTTTAAAGCCGGAAAAATTGTAAAAACCATAACGAGTTATGTGGATTGTCCAATCGATTTAGATCAAGCTATGACACAACTCAGTTATGCCTATCAGCAAGTTAATTTGGAATATGATGACCAATTTTTATTTAAAGATGACGTTTCTTTTCGATTTGAATCAAAAGGCAAAGAGTTTTTCTTAAAAGAGTCAGAAGATTTTTTGCTTGAAGTTAATTTGAGAAATGGGAAAAAAGTGACTGTAAATTTTACTCCAAATTATAATCTTAAATTTATTGGTCCGGCAGAAGACAGTGAGGTCATAAAAATTGTAACCGATGGCAGGTATTATAAGTTTATCAATAAAGACAAGACAACATTTACCGTTGATATCGGCTATAATTTTATTGATCAAAATCCAATTTTAAAAGAAGACAGAAATTATTAATTCATTCTTATTTTCCTAACTTTGTCGTTTAAAATAACACACCAAAATGGACTTTATATACCAAGATCCGTATCCGATTCTTAAAGACGATACGCAATACAAAAAAATCACTTCCGATTACGTAAAAGTGGAACAATTAGGCGATAGAGAAATCCTAACTGTTGACCCGAAAGGCTTGGAGCTTTTAGCCCAAGAAGCCATGATTGATGTGTCATTTATGTTGCGCAAGACGCATTTGCAAAAGTTGCAAAATATCTTAAACGATCCGGAAGCGACAGACAATGACCGATTTGTAGCTTACAATTTATTGCAAAATGCCGCTGTGGCTGTAGAAGGAGAATTGCCTTCTTGCCAAGACACCGGAACGGCAATCGTAATGGCCAAAAAAGGCGAGAATGTTTATACCGGAGTAGACGACGCCGAGTGGTTGTCGAAAGGGATTTTTAATTCCTATCAAATCAAAAACCTGCGCTATTCTCAAATTGTTCCGATTTCGATGTTTGAGGAGAAAAATTCAGGGTCTAATTTACCGGCTCAGATTGATATTTATGCCAAAAAAGGAGCAAGCTATGAATTTCTGTTTTTGGCCAAAGGCGGTGGAAGTGCCAATAAAACTTTCTTGTACCAAAAAACAAAATCGCTCCTAAACGAAAAATCCTTAGACGAATTTATCCGCGAGAAAATAAAAGATTTAGGAACTTCTGCTTGTCCGCCGTATCACTTGGCTTTAGTGATTGGAGGAACTTCGGCAGAAGCTAACTTGGCCGCAGTGAAAAAAGCCTCTGCCGGGTATTATGATAATTTACCAACGTCCGGAAACATGGCAGGACAAGCGTTTCGCGATTTAGAGTGGGAACAAAAAGTATTGCAAATTTGTCAAGAGAGTGCCATTGGCGCTCAGTTTGGCGGAAAATATTTTGCCCACGATGTCCGCGTTATTCGTTTGCCGAGACATGCCGCTTCTTGTCCGGTTGGATTAGGTGTTTCGTGTTCGGCCGATAGAAATATCAAAGCTAAAATTACCAAGGACGGGATTTTCTTAGAGCAATTGGAAACCAATCCGAAGCAATTTTTACCCGAAGTGCCGCCGCATTTGGAAGCACCGGTGGAAATTGATTTGAACCGACCGATGAGCGAAATCTTAGCCGAGTTAACCAAATACCCAATCAAAACCCGATTGAAATTAAACGGAACGGTAATCGTAGCTCGAGATATTGCTCACGCTAAAATCAAAGAATTACTCGATGCCGGAAAACCAATGCCGGAGTATTTCAAAAACCATCCGGTGTATTATGCCGGACCTGCTAAAACTCCTGAAGGTATGCCATCGGGAAGTTTTGGTCCAACCACAGCCGGAAGAATGGATGTTTATGTAGACGAATTCCAAAGTCACGGTGGAAGCATGGTGATGTTGGCCAAAGGGAATCGCAGTAAAGACGTCATGAACGCTTGTAAAAAATACGGCGGTTTCTATTTAGGGTCTATTGGCGGACCTGCGGCGATATTGGCCAAAGAAAACATTTTGAAAGTTGAGGTAGTTGATTTCGAAGAATTAGGCATGGAAGCCGTTCGCAAAATTACCGTGAAAGATTTCCCGGCGTTTATCATTACCGATGACAAAGGCAACGATTTCTTCGCTAATTTATAATGATGCTGTTTACAGAAACCTTTAACGAATTCTATAACCAAGTTAAAGACAGTTTGGCTGATGGTACTTTTGCCAAATTGACCTTGGCGAAAACAATAGGCAACACCGATTTGATGAATATTTATGTGCGACCGATTATTGAAGGAAATGAGTTGAAATTAGAATTGAAGTACAAATTCCAAAGAGAAGAAATTATCGAAATCCACACCATTGATTCGGCGTTTCCCAGATTGCTGGAGTTCATCAACAATCCGTTTTTGTCGGCCATATTGTTTACCACCGAATTTGATTTGGTTTACAAACTCAACAAAAAAAGAGCCGTCAGCATTACCGAAGCCGCACCGAGTTTTGCGCATGCTTCGCCTGTATTGTTGGAGTATTTAGGAAAGTAAATAATTTTAACCCATAAAAAAAACCACAAATTTCAATCGAAACTTGTGGTTTTCTGTTTGTAATGAATTTGATTAAATCACCATTTCCGGAATATCGCCTTCGATGATTAATTCGGCTTCCGTAGAAGCAATAATATGTTCTACTGAAACGCCCGGTGCGCGCTCTAAAAGTTTAAATCCTTTAGGCGTGATTTCCATTACCGCCAATTCGGTTACGACTTTTTTCACACATCCAACACCGGTTAACGGTAGCGTACATCGTTTTAAAATTTTGCTTTCACCGGCTTTGTTCACGTGCATCATCGCCACAATAATATTTTCTGCCGAAGCTACTAAATCCATCGCACCGCCCATTCCTTTCACCATTTTTCCCGGGATTTTCCAGTTGGCAATGTCACCGTTTTCCGCTACTTCCATGGCACCTAAAATGGTTAAATCGACTTTCTGACTGCGAATCATTCCGAAACTGAAAGCTGAGTCAAAGAAACTCGCTCCGGGTAAAGTCGTGATGGTTTGTTTTCCGGCATTGATGACATCGGCATCTTCTTCTCCTTCAAAAGGGAATGGTCCCATGCCCAACACGCCGTTTTCACTTTGAAATTCTACTGAAATATCAGTACGGACATAATTGGCTACCAAAGTCGGAATTCCTATACCAAGATTAACGAAATATTTGTCCTTAACTTCTTGTGCTATTCTTTTTGCAATATCGTTTTTATCTAACATAATTTGATGATTTGAAAATTTGAAAATTTGAAAATTAAGACTTCTTGCTTGAAGAGATAATTTTGGATAAAATCAAATT
>NZ_CAMLRU010000027.1 GCF_946482535.1 uncultured Flavobacterium sp. | reverse complement strand
ATTAAGCAAATTTTAATCTTTTTAAATCTGTAGAAATCAATGGGTTTTATTCTAATAAAGATTGTAAATCTCAATTAAATAATTACTTTTGTTTGTCAAATAAAATCATCAATGCCTAAAAAGTCTTACTTTTTTTTCATCCTTTTTTTGCTTTTTCCCAGTTTAGTTTTTAGCCAAAAAAAAACGCTTCAAGCCCGTTCAGCAGATACTAAAATCATTATTGACGGTAAGTTTGATGAGTCAGCTTGGAAAGACGCAGAAGTTGCCACCGACTTTCTGATGATTGAGCCGGACAATGGCAAACCAATAGCCGATGCCAAAAAAACGGAAGTTAAAGTCATTTACGACAACAGCGCCATTTACATTGCTGCAATAATGTATGATGATGAACCCCATAAAATTTTAAAAGAATTTACTTTAAGAGATGATTTTGCCGTAGCCGATCATTTTGGTGTTTTGCTAAACGGTTATAATGACGGTCAGCAAGAATTTCGCTTTTTCGTCAGTGCCGCCGGCGTCCAACAGGATGGTTTGTACACAGAGTCTTATGGTGAAGATTTTTCTTGGGATGCCATTTGGGACAGTCATGTGGAAATTACCAACTTTGGCTGGACCGTTGAAATAAGAATTCCCTATGCAGCGCTACGTTTCCCACCGGAAAAAAAACAAACTTGGGGCTTGAATTTTTACCGAGAAATTCGCCGTGATCGCCAACAGTATTCTTGGTCGCTTTTAGATCGAAAAATTGAAAACGAAAGCATACAAGCCGGCGTTTTGGAAGGCATTGAAAACATTGAAACCCCTACTCGTTTGTTTTTGATTCCTTATGCTTCACAATACCTTTATTCGAATACTTCCCAAAAAACTTACGGAGAATTTCGTGGCGGAATGGACATCAAATACGGCATTAACGACGCTTTTACCTTGGATGCCATTTTGATTCCCGATTTTGGTCAGACTAAATTTGACAATGTAGAATTGAACCTCACGGCTTTTGAACAACAATTTACTGAAAACCGTCCTTTTTTTACGGAAGGAACCGATATGTTTAGTAAAGGCGATTTGTTGTACACCAGAAGAATCGGAGAAACGCCGGATTATTTAACGGTAGCCGATAATGAAACTGTATTAGACCAACCCAGTACCATCAGACTGATTAATGCTTTCAAAGTTTCGGGCAGAACAAAAAGCGGATTGGGCATTGGCGTACTAAATGCGGTTTCGGAAAAAACAAGTGTTCATATCAGAAACAATGACACCAACACTACCCGACTCGAAACCCTATCGCCACTAACCAATTATAATGTATTGGTACTTGACCAACGTTTTCGCAAAAACTCCTCGGTTTCGTTTGTTAACACCAATGTAACTCGTAACGGAGAATTTAGAGATGCCAATGTGTCGGCTTTGGTTTGGGATTTGAATACTAAGAAAAACACCTATAATATTTCGGGGAATTTTAAATACAGTTACATCAACAATCATTTTGATCTTGAAGATAAAAAAGGGATTAGTTCCTATTTCAATATCGGAGAAACCAGCGGCAAATACCGATACAGTATTGGTGGTGTTTATGCTTCTGATGATTTTGACAACAATGATTTAGGCATCAATTTTCAAACACATTATCACGGATTTTACGCCAATTCGAGTTATAGAATCTTAAACCCAAACAGTGTTTTTAATACTTTCTCGGCAACCTTAAATTCGTATACCGAGTTTGACAACCGAACCGGTAGAATTCAATCGGGTTACATGCGTTTAAATTTTAATACCACCGATAAGAAAAATGATTACTACGGTTTCGGCCTTACGGTCAATCCTTTGAAGGTTCACGATTTTTACGAACCTCGATCTTTCAATGAAGAACGATTTGTAATCATACCGGATAATTACAATGCTTATTTTTATTTTTCGAGTAATTATAATCGAAAATGGGCATTCGACATCAATCCGTTTGCCACAAAATTCAACGAGAAAGGACGTATAAACTATGGATTTGTTTTAAGTCCGAGGTATCGTTTTAGTGACCGATTGTCTTTGATTTATAACTTTACTTTCAACCGACAAAACAACAATATCGGTTGGATAGCTTTTGATGAAAACGACAATACCATTTTCGCCCGAAGAAACCGAATTACCTACACCAATACAATACAAGGAAAATATTCCATCAACAACAAGATGAATTTTAACCTGAATGTTCGCCACTATTGGTCGTTTGTGACCAATCACGACATTTTGACTTTACAGGATGACGGCGGATTTATTCAGAACACTACGTATACCGAAAACCGAAATTCAAACCTCAACCTTTGGAACTTGGATTTGACTTATTCTTGGTGGTTTGCGCCGGGAAGTCAGGTTTCTGTTTTATATCGCAATAATTCTGCTTTATTCAATAGGGAATTCAACCGTCAGTTTGAATCTAATATACGTGACGCGGTAAACAATGAGAATTTGAACCACGTTTTCTCCATCAGTATTCGCTATTTTATTGATTACAACACCGTAAAAAATTCTAAATTCTACAAATCTTTCACCAAACCTAAGGAAAAAGTTCACTTCTAAAAATCAAATTTTAGCCTTACCTTTGTTGTGCTCATTGGGTCAAAAACCCTATTATAATTAATTTTTTTTTTCGATGAACAAGAAAGTAATTCTCATGATTTTAGACGGTTGGGGAAAATCACCCGACCCAAAAGTATCCGCCATCGACAACGCCAATGTTCCGTTTATTAACGGCTTATATAAACAATATCCTAATGCCCAACTCCGAACAGACGGCTTAAACGTAGGTTTACCCGAAGGGCAAATGGGCAATAGTGAAGTTGGTCACATGAACCTCGGCGCAGGAAGAATTGTCTATCAGGATTTGGCCAAAATTAACTTAGCCGTTGCTCATAAAACCATGGCGCAAGAAAAACTATTGGTTGATGCGTTTCAATATGCAAAAGATAATAATAAAGCCATACATTTTTTGGGATTGGTTTCAGATGGCGGCGTGCATTCTCATACTTCTCACTTAAGAGGTTTAATCGATGCCTCGCAGGAATTTGGTTTGCAAAAAGTTTATGTCCATGCGTTTACCGATGGACGAGATGTAGATCCGAAATCGGGGAAAGGATATATTCAGGATTTAGAAAATTACATTCAAAATACTTCGGTTAAAATTGCTTCGGTTATCGGACGCTATTATGCCATGGACCGGGACAAACGTTGGGAACGCGTAAAACTGGCTTATGATTTAGTGGTAAACGGCACCGGAAAACACAGCACTGATTTGGTGCAAAGCATAGCCGATAGTTATGCCGAAAATGTAACCGATGAATTTATCCAACCGCTAACGGCTGTTGATTCTGACAACCAACCTTTTGCTACGATTCAAAATGATGACGTGGTGATTTTTTTCAACTTCAGAACCGATAGAGGAAGAGAATTGACCGAAGCACTTTCGCAAAAAGATTTTCATGAATTCAACATGCATAAATTGAATTTGTACTATGTTACGATGACCAATTACGATGATACTTATGAAAACGTACACGTGATTTACGACAAAGACAACATCACCGAAACCTTGGGTGAAGTCTTAGAAAAAGCAGGTAAAACTCAGATTCGCATTGCCGAAACCGAAAAATATCCGCATGTGACTTTCTTCTTTTCGGGCGGAAGAGAAGTTCCTTTTGAAGGCGAAACCCGCATTTTGAGAAATTCCCCTAAAGTAGCCACTTACGATTTGCAACCCGAAATGAGCGCTTACGAACTCAAAGATGCTTTGGTTCCCGAATTGCAAAAAGGCGAAGTAGATTTCGTGTGTTTGAATTTTGCCAATGGTGATATGGTTGGCCATACCGGCGTAATGGAAGCAGCGATTAAAGCTTGTGAAGCCGTAGATGTTTGCGTGAAAGAAGTAGTAGAAACCGCTTTGGCGAATGATTATACTACGATAATTATTGCCGACCATGGCAACTGTGAAACGATGATTAATCCTGACGGTTCACCAAATACCGCACACACCACAAATCCGGTGCCGATTATTATGGTGGATAAAGACCATATCCGAGTGCATGATGGCGTTTTAGGCGATTTAGCTCCGACGATTTTAGAATTGATGGGTATTCCTAAGCCCGAAGTCATGACCGGAAAATCCTTATTGGTAAGATTGTAGAGACGCGATGCATCGCGTCTCTACATGTATTACAACATTTCATAATAACTTCTTTCAATACTTTCCTGATGGGTCGGGTGCGCAATTTTGACCATTTCGGCGATGCGCTGTTTTAGGGTTTTCCCATATAAATCGGCGATACCGTTTTCGGTGATGATGTATTGCACGTGTGAACGGGTTGAAACTACACCGGCGCCTTGTTTTAAATAAGGAACAATTCTGCTTTCTCCTCTTTTGGTGATGGAAGGCAAGGCTATGATGGCCTTTCCGCCTTCGCTCAAAGATGCCCCGCGAATAAAATCCATTTGACCGCCTACGCCGGAATACATTTTGGCACCAATAGAATCGGCACAAACTTGTCCGGTTACATCGACTTCTATAGCAGAATTGATAGCCACCATTTTAGGGTTTTTGCGAATACGAGCCGTATCGTTCACCATAGATGATTCCTTCATTTCTATAAACGGATTGTCATTGACAAAGTCATACAAACGTTTGGAACCAATTAAAAAAGTGGCTAACACTCTGCCGCGCAAGGTGCCTTTATAATTACAGTTAATCACATCACTTTCTATCAAATCAATCACGCCGTCTGAGAACATTTCGGTGTGTAAACCCAAATCTTTGTGATTGGTCAATTTGCTCAAAGCCGCATTCGGAATCGAACCAATTCCCATTTGTAACGTACTTCTGTCTTCTATTAATGACGCTATGTATTCGCCTATTTTTTCTTCTTCTTTGGAGAAAGGTGTTGGCGCATGACCAAAAATAGGTTCGTTGACTTCGACCAAATAATCAATTTCATCCACATGCAGAATTCCGTCACCAAAAGTTCTCGGCATTTGCGGATTGACTTGGGCAATGACAATTTTGGCATTTTCAATAGCGGCTACTGTCGCCTCAACCGAAACGCCCAACGAGCAATAACCGTGTTTATCCGGCGGTGACACATGGATAAAAGCGACATCAATCAGCAACACTTTTTTTCGGAACAAATGCGGCAATTCGCTTAGAAAAACCGGCGTATAAGAACCATTTCCGGCAGTTAACGTGTGGCGAACATTGGCTCCGATAAAAAAAGAATTTACATGAAAACTATCGGCTAATTCAACATTAGCATAAGGTGCCGGACCTTCGGTATGCAAGTGACAAACTTCAACATTGCGCAATTCTGAAGCTCTTTCGGCTAAAGCTTTGGTTAAAATACCGGGTGTAGCAGCAGCCGCTTGAACATAAACCCTATCATTTGATTTTACTACTTTGACTGCCTCTGCAGCCGTAACATATTTATTCATACCTAAAAATTTTGTTCAAAATTATATCGGAATACCCTATAAAAATATGACATTTCTCATGAGAGCGTATTTAAATAATTTACAAATAAAAGTTAAAATTTCATAATCAATAGTATTACTATTATATTTGCATAAAATATTATCAAAATGAATTCGATACTATCCAACTTAAAAATTCAGGTAAACGAAAAAATTTACGTGAAAGATCCTGAAACCTCAACTCTTGGAAAGAAAATCATTCAAGAAAGCATCTTATTGATGGACGAGGTTGGCTTTGAAGATTTTACTTTTAAAAAGTTAGGGGAGCGAATTGGCTCTAATGAAAGTTCTTTGTATCGCTATTTCGAAAACAAACACAAATTGTTACTTTACTTGTCATCTTGGTATTGGGGTTGGATGGAATACCGTATGGTTTTATATACCTCAAACATAACTGATCCGCTTGAAAAATTGAAAAGAGCCATTACCATCGTGACCGAAAAAATTGAAGACGATTCGGCTACACTTCATATTAACGAGTCGATTTTGAACAAAATCATTATTGCTGAATTTACCAAAACCTTATTGACTAAAGAAGTAGATGAAGAAAACAAGGAAGGTTTCTTTTTGATTTATAAACGAGTAATCAACCGAATTATAGACATCATCTCGGAAGTTAATCCGAACTATGCTTATGGTAAAAGTTTGGCATCCTCTATAGTAGAAGGCTCGCTTCACCAACATTTTTTAAAAGACCATTTGAAAACCATTACCAACTGCAACGAAAACAATTCGCCAAGCCAATTTTATATTGATTTGGCTATAAAAACTTTAAGTAAATAACTATGGCACTAACTGCGTCTCAAAGATTAATCAACCTACTGAAACTGGATCGAAAAGATATTTCACAAGTATTCTTTTATGCGATCTTCGCCGGATTGGTCAGTTTATCACTACCTCTCGGAATTCAAGCCATCATTAACTTGATCCAATCGGGAAGGGTTAGCGTATCATGGATTGTGCTCGTTTTCATAGTGATTGCCGGCGTTGCTTTGGTAGGAATTCTGTCGCTAATGCAATTGCGTATTACAGAAAATTTACAGCAAAAAATATTCATTCGCTCTTCCTTTGAATTTGGCTTTCGCTTACCAAAAATAAAAACCGATGCGTTGCACAATCAATATCCGCCCGAATTGGCCAATCGTTTTTTTGACACTTTGACCATTCAAAAAGGTTCCTCTAAGCTTTTAATTGATTTTTCCTCAGCGCTTTTACAAATTGTATTCGGTATTATTTTGCTGTCACTGTATCATCCGTTTTTTATTTTCTTTGGGGTTTTCTTGATTATTTTACTGTATGTTATCTTCAGGTTTTCCTTTAATTCAGGTTTATCCAGCAGTTTAAAAGAGTCTAAATACAAGTATAAAGTAGTGAGTTGGCTACAAGAAATTGCCCGAAACAATTTTAGTTTTAAAAAAGTCTCCAACTTTGATTTTGCCCTAACCAAAAACGACCGATTGGTCTCGGAATACTTGTCTTATCGCGAAAAACACTTTGGCATTATCAAACGACAATTCACCCAATTGATTTTCTTCAAAATTATTATCACCGCAGGATTGTTGCTGATTGGCGGTTATTTAGTATTGAATCAAAAAATGAACATTGGTCAATTTGTCGCAGCTGAAATCATCATTTTGTTAGTTATCAATTCGGTCGAAAAAATTGTAATCGGTTTGGAAACCCTTTATGATATTTTAACCGCTGTGGAAAAAATAGGACAAATCACCGATTTAGAAATTGAACAAACCGCCACAAGAGCGGCAGATTATTGTTATACCAATATCCAATTAGCGGCAGAAAACCTGAGTTATAAATTTCCAGATGCACCGAACTATGTTTTAGAAAAAATAAACCTAACCATTGAGCAATCGGAAAAAATATATTTGGAAGGACTCAACGGTTCCGGGAAAACAACCTTGATTCGCATCTTGTCCGGACTGTTGCAACCAACTTCCGGTTCGTTTTATATCAATGATGATACTTATCGAAAAATTGATTTGGAACAATATCGCTCGCAAATCAGCACCATAATTATTGGGGAAACGCCTTTTGAAGGCACTATTTTGGAAAACATCACGTTCAACAATCCGTTGATTTCTCAAGAAGATTTGAAGTGGGCGATAGAAAGCGTAAATCTGGGTGATTTTATCAAATCTTTACCCAAAGGTTTGGACACCAAAATTTATCCCGAAGGCAAACAATTGTCTTCTTCCAATGCCCAAAAAATTCTTTTGGCACGAAGCATTATCAACCGCCCGAAAATTCTATTCTACGAAGATGCTTTAGACAAGATGGATGAAGATGCGGCAAAAGAAGTCATCGATTTCATTACTTCGGAAAACAACAAATGGACCTTAATTGTTTCTTCTAAAAACGAGTATTGGAAACAAAAATGTTCGAGAAAGATTACCATGAGTGACGGAAAAATTATTAACGATACCAAAAAATAATCACAATGCTTAACATTTCAAACAACAATAGAATTGGCGAAAGCATAGAAAAATACAGCACCTTTAAAACGCTGGACAATCGACCACACTATAAAATTCTGAATAAAATTATTCTTGGGGTTTCATTTTTGGGGTTACTGATTTTGTTTTTGCCCTGGACACAAAACATCTCCGGAACCGGTGCAGTAACCACGTTAAAACCGGATCAAAGACCACAAACCATTCATTCGGCCATAGCCGGACGAATTGAAAAATGGTATGTCAAAGAAGGCGATTTTGTGCAAAAAGGCGATACGATTCTTTTCATTTCGGAAACCAAAGAAGATTATCTCGATCCCAACTTAGTCGAAAACACCGAAAGCCAACTCAAAGCCAAAGAACTCGCCGGCAAATCCTATGGTGGTAAAGTCACTTCGCTTGCCGCTCAAATTGCAGCCATTCAAAGCGAACGCCAACTGAAACTACAACAAGCGCAAAATAAAATCAAACAATCCCGATTGAAAGTCAAAAGCGACAGTATGGATTTGGTAGCCGTGAGAACCCAAATCAAAATTGCCACCACGCAATTCAATCGGTCGCTAGCGTTAAACAAAGAAGGTTTAAAACCCATGACTGATGTAGAAGAAAAGCGCCTGAAATTACAAGAAACCGAAGCTAAAATAATCACTCAGGAAAACAAACTCTTGGCCAGCGAAAACGAATTAATCAATGCGAAAGTCGAAATCAATCGCATCATTGCCGAATACAATGAGAAAGAACAAAAAGCCCGAAGTGACCAATACACAGCACTTAGCAGTCAATATGACACAGAAGCTCAGGTTAACAAACTCAAAAACCAATACACCAATTACCAAATCAGAAATGGCATGTATTACATCAAAGCGCCGCAAAGTGGTTATGTCAACAGAGCTTTACAATCGGGCATTGGAGAAACCATTAAAGAAGGCACTCAAATCGTGAGCATCATGCCGGCTAAATATGATATTGCGGTAGAAACTTTTGTGACACCAACCGATTTACCGCTTTTGCACAAAGGCGAGAAAGTTAGAATTTGGTTTGACGGTTGGCCGACTATCGTTTTTTCGGGTTGGCCCAATATGTCTTATGGTACTTTTGGCGGAAAGATTGTAGCCATAGAAAACTTTATCAGCGACAACGGAAAGTTCAGAGTCTTAATTGCCCCGGATGAAAACGATGCGCCTTGGCCAAAACAAATCAGCATCGGTTCGGGTGCGCAAACTTTGGCTTTGTTGGATAATGTTCCGGTTTGGTTTGAAATTTGGCGAACGCTAAACGGTTTTCCGCCGAATTATTACCAACCCAAAAATAATCTTCAAAAAGACAAAAAGTAATGAAATCAATTGTCATCAGTTTTTTATTGGTCGGATTTTCGGTTTGGAGTCAAAACACCACCAAAGAACTCACATATAACGAGTATCTTGGGTATGTCAAAAAATACCATCCGCTGGTGAAGAGTGCCAACTTGGAACTCAATCAGGCGCAAGCCAATTTAATGATGGCGCGTGGTGGTTTTGATCCCAAGATTGAAGTCGATTTTGAACAAAAGAAATTCAAAGAAAGCGAGTATTACTCGATACTCAACAGCAGTTTCAAAATCCCGACTTGGTATGGCATTGAAGTCAAAGCAGGTTTTGACAATAATGAAGGCATTTACCTAAATCCGGAAAATACGGTTCCTAATCAAGGGCTGACTTCTCTCGGCTTTTCGATTCCTATCGGACAAGGATTGTTCATTAACCAACGCATGGCCGATTTGCGCAAGGCCAAAATTCAAGTCAAATTGAGTCAGGCCGAACGCAATTTAATGGCGGTTTCTGTTTTGTATGAGGCTTCGGTGGCTTATTTTAATTGGTTGCGAAATTATAATGAAGTTACTTTGTACCAAAATTATTTGACCAATGCGGAAGTGCGTTTCCGAGGCATTACCAAATCTATCGAAGAAGGCGATAAACCTGCGATTGACAGTGTAGAAGCCGGCATCATCGTGAGCAACCGAAAGCTGAGTTTGGAAGAATCTAAATTGAAATTGGCTAAAGCCAAATTGGAATTGGCCAACTTCCTTTGGCTGGAAAATAACGTGCCGTTAGAACTGCAAGACGATATGATACCGGAGGAAAATTTGGCCGCGACCATCAAAGAAACTTTGCGCACTAACGATTTGATGCTGGAGAATCCGACACTTGACAAGCATCCGAAAATTTTGGCTTTAACCAATAAAATCGAAATGTTGGAAGTAGAACGAAAATTAAAAGCCAACATGCTTTTGCCTAAAATAGATTTGGGCTACTCCTATTTATCGGAACCGAGTTACTTTGACAATTACAAATTTCAGGATTATAAAATCGGATTGAACTTTTCGTTTCCTGTATTTTTACGCAAAGAACGCGGGAGTTTACAATTGGCAAAATACAAGTTACAAGATTCCAAATTCGATTTGGATTTAGAACGCGTGCAACTAAAAAACAAAATCAAAGCCCAACAAACCGAAATCGCTTCCCTAGAAAAACAGCAAGCGTTAATTAACAACCTCGTTGCCGATTACAGCACCATGTTGGCTTCCGAAGAACGGCTTTTTTCATTCGGTGAAAGCTCTGTCTTTTTGATTAATTCCCGAGAAAACAATTTGGTTGCTGCCCAATTGTCAAAACTGCAAATTGAAAACCGGTTTTTGGATTCAAATGCCGCGCTGTTTAAAATCATGGCGAATCCTGAATAATTTCAGATTGCCATTAAAAGGAATCTATCCATGAAAAGTTTTGGTTTTTAATACTTTCCTTTTCTTTTTTGATAAAATCCAGATAAGCAGTAGCTGCCGGGCTCATTTTTTTCCCTTTTAACCAAATCAAAGTCCAATTGGTAATAATAGGCAAACCCTTAGAAGGCAAAATGGAAATGCTATTGTTCTCGAGCTCATTTTTTAAACCGATTAAAGGCATAATTGAAACTCCTAAACCGGCAATTACGGCTTGTTTGACAGCTTCATTGGAGGTCAATTGCAATTTTGTTTTGGCCTGAATTCCTTGCTTATTCAAATAGCTTTCCATAGCAATTCGCGTGGCAGATCCTTCTTCACGGTAAATGATAGAAGTGTTGGAGAGGAATTCATTTGCTTTTTTGGGAGTATTTAACTCCGTTTTTTTATTGGCTACCAAAAACAATTTGTTAGCCATTAAAACCTCTGATTCTACTTCAATTCCTGAGGGCAAAGTAGACACCAAAGCAAAATCGACTTCATTGTTTCTGAGTGCTTTGATAACTTTTAGCTTGTTGGCAACGTCCATATCTAACTCTATGCCTTTATTGTTGTTAGTAAAATCAGATAAAAAGTATGGCATAACATATTTTCCTGTTGACACTACAGATATCTTAAGTTTACCACTCAAAATTCCTTTAAATGCCGAGGTTTTATAATTGATGTTGTACACTTCATTGACTATATTTTCAGCAGCTAAGGCAATTTCTTTACCAAAATCGGTTACATACAATTTTCTTCCTATTACTTCTGTGAGCGGAATTTCAAACTGATCCTGAAGATTTTTTAACTGAATAGATACGGCTGGTTGCGTGAGATGCAATTCTTCCGCGGCTTTTGTAATGCTCTTAGTCTGCGTAATCTTTAAGAATACTTGTAGTTGATGCAAGGTATAATTCATAAATTATTTTTATGTATATCATAACAAATATAAATAAAAATATATGAAAAGTAATATAGAATTTTGTCAAGTAATTAAACAACAAAAAAATGATGAAACAAGCCATGGAAAGATTCACCGATAGAATGATACTAGTCGTGCTATTGGTTTTATTATTAGGAGGATTGGTTTTAAACCTTCTTTTACCACAAAACATTATTTCGTTTGCTTTATTAGGCTTAGCCGTAATTGCGACACTATACCAACTTAAAAAAACAAATCTAAAGTTATGAAAGTTCAAACTAAAAAAGAGATAAAATTGATTGATGGCGTTTTTACCCCAAATGAAGCAAAATCGATTCTGGTTACCATGATAGACAACAAAATAAATTATCACAAATTAGACGATTTCAGTTTTCACATCAGAACGAATCGCCATCCGCATCATTCCAAACAAAGAGTAGAAGAGCTACTTGAAACCAAGGCGCAACTTCGCTCTTGGATAGATTTAATTCAGGAACATTCCACAGAACTTAAAATAAAAGGCACTGTTATTATTGAAGTAGATGAAGATATTCAGTAATCGAAAACTGCTAATTGCCACAAAACACCACAAAGAAAAGGTCATTGCCCCTTTATTTGAAAAAGAATTGGGTGTCCGTTGTTTTACTTCCAATAAGTTTGACACTGACACACTAGGAACTTTCTCTGGTGAAGTATCCAGAAAAGATGATGCTCTAACGACCCTTAAAAAAAAATGTATCCTTGCTATTGAAAAGAATCATTGTGATTTGGTTATCGCTAGTGAAGGGTCGTTTGGAGTTCATCCTTCAGTTTTCTTTGCCCCAGCAGATGAGGAATTGATGATGCTCATAGACACTAAACACGACTTAGAAATTGTAGCCAGGGAAATAAGTTTGGATACTAATTTCAATGCCTCTGTCATCACTAATCAAAGCGATTTATTAGCATTTGCCCAAAGAGTTCAGTTCCCGTCTCATGCACTCATTATGAATCCGGCTGAAAATAATTACAGTAAAATCGTAAAAGGAATAAACAACCTTGAAAGTTTAAAGAAACATTTTGAGGAATTCACGAATGAGTTTGGCAAGGCTTACGTGGAGACCGACATGAGAGCCCAGTTCAATCCAACCCGAATGAAGGTCATCGAAAAAGTCGCTCAAAAACTACTGCAAAACGTTCAATCCATTTGCCCTAATTGTAAAACTCCCGGATTTACCATTACCAAAGCCATTCCCGGATTACCTTGCAATTGGTGTAAAAGTCCCACAGCTTCAACGCTAAGCTTCTTATACAAATGCAGCAAATGTGACTTCACAAAAGAAGACTTATTCCCACATCAAAAAAACACAGAAGACCCAACTTATTGTGATTTGTGTAATCCCTAAAACAAAAAAATGATATCAAAAGACATACATCAGGCGGCTCATTTATTATATAATGATGCGATCATAGCCATTCCAACGGAGACCGTTTATGGTTTAGCCGGAAATATTTTTAGTGAAAAAGCAATCAGAAGTATTTTCGATTTAAAAAAACGCCCCTTGTCAAATCCGCTGATTGTTCACATTAGCAACACTCATCAATTAGAAGGATTGGTTACAGAAGTACCGGCCTTAGCTAAGAAATTAATGGATAAATTTTGGCCGGGTCCCTTAACATTAGTGCTACCCAAGAAAGATATCGTCCCTAATTTCGTAACAGGGGGAAAGGAAACGGTGGCCGTTCGGATGCCCAATCACAAGCAAACCCTCAAATTATTAAACCTACTGCCTTTTCCTTTAGCAGCACCAAGCGCGAATCCTTTTGGTTCTATCAGTCCAACTGAAGCGAATCATGTATCAGAATACTTCGGAGCATCTATCCCGTTTATCCTAGAGGGCGGAAACTGTCAAAAAGGAATAGAATCTACCATAATCGGATTTGAAGATGACGTTCCTGTTTTGTATCGATTAGGGTCGATAGCTCTGGAAGATATTGAAAATGAAATCGGTCCTGTCAACATCAAAAACTTTGAAGAGAATAAGCCGATGGCACCGGGCATGATGGCCAAACATTATGCACCGAAGACACCAACCATAACCACCCATAAAATCACTGAAGCCATTGATTTCTATAAAGAAAAAAAAATAGGCTTACTCCTTTTTAATAAAACCATTGAAAGCGAAAATATAAAACATCAGGAAGTGCTATCCTTTAATAGTGATTTAGCCGAGGCAGCTTCCAATTTATATGCGGCTATGCACCGTCTGGATCGTTTAAACTTAGACATTATTATTGCCGAAAAATTTCCCGAAAGTAAGTTGGGAAGATCCATCAACGACCGCCTCAAAAGAGCAACAGCATCAGCAAATACAGCCTATATTTTTAACTAGATAACTTATTATGAAGAAAAAATTACCCTTTTGATGCTGTTCTCTTGTACAGTCCTTTTGGTAAGATGCAAATCAAAATCAGATCAAGCTTATTCAAAATCAACTTATATCACATATCAATCATCCTTTACTCACAAAAGAACAACAACAAGCCTTAACCCCAGATTTGGTTTTGAAACATTTCAAAGTAGGGAATGAAAAGTTCAGAGAAAATGAAGCTTTTATCAAATTGGTCGCCCAAAACAATGTTAGAAACACTATTTCTGAAATACGGGCCAAAAGCAAGATACTCCGTACCATTGAATCAAAAGGTGAGATCAAAATCGTAGGAGCCTTTTATGTGCTTCGCAACGGAGAATTACAATTTTTAGAATAATCCTAATTAATTATAAACGCATGAATATTAGTTTACTTTTAGACAATTTAACCAATCCCGCTCTACTGTTTTTTTTACTGGGTATCATTGCTACCCGTCTCAAAAGCGATTTAGAAATCCCCAACAACACCTCAAAATTTATTTCCCTTTATCTATTATTTTCCATAGGATTCAAAGGCGGACAGGAATTAGCGCATAGTCATTTTACCATTGATATTTTGTGGTCTGTACTTTTCGGAATGACAGTAGCAGTAGCCATTCCATTGTATTGCTTCTTTATTTTAAAAAGAAAATTCAGCATAGCAAACTCAGGAGCTATTGCTGCAGCATACGGCTCTGTAAGTGCGGTGACTTTTGTTACCGCTGTAGCATTCATTGAAATTCAAAAATATACTTTCAGCGGACACATGGTTGCCGTAATGGCATTAATGGAAGCACCCGCTATAGTGATTGGGGTCATTTTAATGAGAATGTACGACAAAGAAAAAACCAACTCAACGAGTTTGTTATCGGTAATTAAACACTCGCTAACTAATGGCAGCGTTCTTTTAATCTTGGGCAGTTTGGTAATTGGATTTCTGGCCAGCGAACAACAAGCTATGGGAATAAAACCTTTCACTACTGATATTTTTAAAGGATTCTTGGCCATCTTTCTTTTAGATATGGGAATTATAAGTGGTAAAAAGTTAGACGACTTTTTTAAAAGCGGTTGGTTTGCGGCAGCCTTTGCCATATTGGTGCCTTTGCTCAACGGTTGTGTAGTGGCCTTCTTAAGTCAAATAGTAACTAATGATATTGGGAATCGTTTCATATTTGCGGTTTTAGCTGCAAGTGCTTCTTATATAGCTGTGCCGGCTGCCATGAAAATAGTGGCTCCAAAAGCCAATCCCGGGATTTTTTTACCGATGGCTCTTGCAGTTACCTTCCCATTCAATATCACTTTAGGTTTTCCGATTTATCTGGCAATCATTCTGTAATTTCTAATAAGTAGTAAAAAATAATTACTTTTGCAACCTCATTCGAGGTCGTTAGGCCAAACAGAAAGAAGTTAATTTACAGCAGATGATTATCCAAAAAACAAGAGAAGAAATTGAATTAATGCGCGAAAGTGCCTTGATTGTTTCGAAAACCTTAGGCATGATAGCCTCCGAAATCAAACCCGGAGTCACCACATTATATTTAGACAAACTAGCCGAAGCTTTCATCAGAGATCATGGTGCAACACCCGGATTTTTGGGTATGTACGGTTTCCCGAATTCGCTTTGTATGAGTCCGAATGCCCAAGTGGTTCACGGGATTCCGAACAATATTCCTTTGCAAGAAGGCGATGTAATTTCGGTGGATTGCGGTGCTTTGAAAAACGGTTTTTACGGTGACCACGCCTACTCTTTTGAGATTGGTGAAGTTGCTCCGGAAGTCAAAAAATTATTGCAGGTAACCAAAGAAAGTCTGTATGTTGGGATTCGCGAATTCAAAATCGGGAATCGCGTGGAAGATGTGGGTAACGCCATTCAAAAATACACCGAAGCCCACGGTTATGGCGTAGTTCGTGAATTAGTCGGTCATGGTTTAGGTCAAAAAATGCACGAAGAACCCGAAATGCCGAACTACGGCAAACGCGGACGCGGCAAGTTATTTGTAGAAGGCATGGTGGTCGCGATTGAACCTATGATTAACATGGGCACCAGAAATATCAAACAACTCAAAGACGGCTGGACTATCTTAACCGCTGACGGTAAACCCAGTGCCCATTTTGAGCACGATGTAGCTTTGGTAGACGGGAAACCCGAATTGCTTTCGACTTTTGCTTATATCTACAAAGCTTTAGGCATTGAGAGTAATGAAGAAGATGAGTTTCGTAAAACGCCTTTGGTACTCTAATGAAAAAATTATTCAAGTTCATATTAAATACCATTCCGCGACCAATACTAATTAGGTTGAGTATAGTGGTTCGTCCTATTTTAGCTTTTTTGCTAAAAGGAAGTCGATTTACCGATCCGATTGACGGGAAAAGTTTCCGCATGTTTTTGCCTTACGGTTACGGTAATCAAAGAAACAATGTGCTTTCACCAAGCACACTTTCGTTAGAAAGACACCGTTTGCTTTGGTTGTATTTACAAAATGAAACCGATTTTTTTACCGCAAAAGAAAAAAAGAAAGTCTTGCACTTTGCGCCGGAACAAGAGTTCTACAAACGTTTCAAAAAGCAAACCAATATTGATTATACCACTACCGATTTGCTTTCTCCCTTGGCGGATGTTAAGGCTGACATTTGCAACTTGCCTTTTGAAGACAATGCCTATGACATAATTCTTTGCAACCATGTTTTGGAACACATTCCGGATGACACCAAAGCTATGCAGGAATTGTACCGCGTATTAAAACCCGGCGGCATGGGTATTTTCCAAATTCCGCAAGACTTGTCAAGAGCGACTACTTTTTCGGACGATACGATTGTGGACCAAAAAGAGCGAGCCAAAATCTTTGGGCAATACGACCACGTTCGTGTTTACGGCAGGGATTATTTTGACAAACTGAGAAGCATCGGTTTTAAGGTAATCGAAGAAGATTACACCCATAAAATTGCTCCTGAATTAGTTGAAAAATATTGTTTAGCCAAAGGCGAAATTATTCCGGTTTGTTTTAAATAATTATTTTTTGGCATAATTCTCGCTCGATAAAATTAGTATCTTTACCATTCTGATTTATAACAATATGCCAAAAAACATCCTTTTTTTACTGGGTTTTCTTTTTTCACTGGCCACAAGTTTTGCCCAACCCGAAAAAGAAATTGCACCGCCATACAATATCAAAACCGTTAGCTTTGTTCAAAACGGACAAAATGCAGTTCCTATATTCCAATTGGGTGATAGTTTCCAAATTCACTTTGATGATTTGTATGGCAATGAAGCCAATTATTACTATACCATCACCCATTGTGATTATGACTGGAATCCTTCACAATTGGCGAAAGCCGAATACATCAACGGTTTTGACGACCAGAGAATTCAAGATTACACCAATTCGTTAACTACCTTACAATTGTATTCTCATTACAAATTGTCATTCCCTAACAGATTTACCCAATTCAGAGTGAGCGGCAATTATGTGATTAAAATTTTAAACGATGACAAAGAAGTGGTTTTTGCCAAAAAATTCATCCTCTATGAAGACATCGTAAGCGTGCCGATGCAAATCAGAAGAGCCAGAAATTTATCGGTTGTCAATCAAAAGCACAACTTGGATTTCGCCATCAAATCGGCTACCATTAATTTTCAGAGTCCATTGAAAAATGTCAAAGTCATGTTGTTGCAAAACGGCAAGTTTGACAATGCCATCACCAATGTAAAACCACAATATACCATTGGCAACGATTTGATTTATAAATATGATACCGAAACCCAATTTTGGGCTGGCAATGAGTATTTGTTTTTTGAAAACAAAGACATACGCGCTGCCAATAACAGTATAGCTCGCGTGGATTCAAAAGGTGGTGTTTATAATGCCTATTTGTACCAAAGCCAAGCCAGAGCCAATGTGCCTTATACTTATTACCCTGACATTAACGGGAATTTTATAGTTAAGAATATCGGAGCGCAAAACAATGACATTGAAGCTGATTACGCTTGGGTTTTCTTCAGTCTTTCGGCGCCGAATTACTTTGGTAAAAAACCAATCTACATCAACGGTATGTTCAACAACTACGCTATCAGCGAAGAAAATAAGATGGACTACAATGCCGAAAAAGGAGTCTACGAAAAAGCCATCATGATCAAGCAAGGTTTTACCAATTTCCAATATGTGATTGCTGATTCCAATGGCAAAATTGATGAAGAGAACGCCATCGACGGGAATTTTCACCAAACAGAAAACAACTATTTTGCTTTAGTTTATTACCGAGAAAATAACCAACGTTACGACAGAATTATCGGAAAAGGAATTGCCAGTTCGGTCGATATCACCAATTAGAAAATTTAACATCTAATTCACGTTCCAAATTGTATTTTTTGTAAATTTGACAACGTAAACAAATGAATACTACATGGTTTCACAAATAACAAGAGGCATAAAGATTTCGGTCTTGACTAGTTTTGAAGGAACTTACTTCAAAAACTACAAGATTCATTTTGCCTTTAGTTATGAAATTACCATTGAAAATCACAGCAAAGATTCGGTGCAGTTAAACTCACGTCATTGGGAAATCTTAGATTCACTTAATGATATAGAAATTGTTGACGGCGAAGGTGTAATCGGTAAAAAACCCGTTTTAAAACCCGGTGAAAAACACACTTACAATTCCGGTTGTTTGTTGTCTTCTCCTTTCGGAGCAATGAGCGGTTACTTCAACATGATTAATTTTACGACCACCAAAACTTTCAAAGTAATCGTGCCGACCTTTAAATTAAGTGCCCCGTTTGCTTTGAACTAAAAGTCGGATTAAAGACCAATTAATCTTTGGCATCTCTTATTAAAAATTCAAATTTTCCTTTGTACTTTTGCATAAAATTCAATAATTCACAACAATTGAATTTTCAAATTTTCAAATCGTTTAATTTTCAAATTAATAAGATATGCCAAAAGGTTTTTTTCATGTACCAAAAGCGGTTAATGAACCCGTAAAATCATACGCCCCGAATTCACCCGAAAAAGCAGCCGTTCTGGCCGCTTACAAAAAAATGTGGAACGAGACTATCGATGTTCCGAACTACATTGGCAGCGAAGAAATTCGCACCGGAAACACCCGAAATATGACAGCGCCTCATGACCACCAACATGTGGTAGGAAAATACCATTTGGCCGAAAAAGTTCATGTAGAAAAAGCAATCGCTGCCGCTCTAGAAGCCAGAAAAAAATGGGCTAACATGGCCTGGGAACAACGCGCCGCTATATTTTTAAAAGCAGCCGAATTGATTGCCGGACCTTACCGCGCCCGCATCAATGCTGCCACCATGATCGCGCAATCGAAAACTATTTTCCAAGCAGAAATTGACGCTTCTTGTGAGTTGATTGACTTTTTGAGATACAACGTGGAGTTTATGACTCAAATCTACAACGACCAACCTAAATCGGTTTCTGATATTTGGAACCGCGTGGAATACCGTCCGTTAGAAGGATTTGTTTATGCGATTACACCGTTTAACTTTACCGCTATTGCAGCCAACCTTCCGGCGAGTGCCGCT
>NZ_CAMLRU010000026.1 GCF_946482535.1 uncultured Flavobacterium sp. | reverse complement strand
ATGTAACCAGTTTTGCCGGTGTTCCTTCTTGGATGTTGGTGTTGTTGAATAGAATTTTAACCGAATCAGGCAAAGAAAATATGTTTGAACTTTGGCCAAACTTAGAAGTGTATTTCCACGGCGGCGTGAGTTTTGAACCGTATCGAGAACAATACAAAAAGATTTTGCCAAAATCGGATTTTAAATACTACGAAATTTACAATGCTTCCGAAGGCTTTTTTGCCATACAAGACTTGAATTATTCTAATGATTTGTTGTTGATGTTGGATTACGGCATTTTCTACGAGTTTATTCCGATGGATACTTTTGGCACACCGAATCAAAAAATTGTTCGTCTTTCCGAAGTGGAATTGTTCAAAAATTATGCGATAGTAATTACTACCAACGCCGGTTTATGGCGTTATATGATTGGCGATACGGTGCGATTTACTTCTTTGAGTCCGTACCGCATTCGGGTTTCCGGAAGAACCAAACACCACATTAATGTTTTTGGCGAAGAATTAATGGTAGAAAATACCGATACCGCAATTGCCAAAACCTGTTCGGCTCTAAACTGCGAAGTGATTGATTACACCGTGGCTCCGATTTTTATGCGAGGCAAAGAAAAAGGCGCACATGAATGGATGATAGAGTTTAAAAAGCATCCGGAAGATATTGGTTTATTCCAAAAAGCTTTAGACGAAAATATCCAATCGGTCAACTCAGATTACGAAGCCAAACGCTACAACAACATGACGTTGAACGAACTCAAAATCAATGTCGCCCGAGAGAATTTATTCTACGATTGGCTTAAAGAAAACAACAAATTAGGTGGCCAACACAAAATCCCGAGATTGTCCAACCAACGAGATTATTTGGAGCAGTTGATGCAGATGCAGGTTGAAATTCCAAAAGACAAATAGCAAATTCCAAATAAATTTCAAGTTCAAAATTTCAAAGTTCAAATGAAGAAACTCCTCGCAATAATAGCATTCATTAGCTTTCTAACCTCTTGTGGTCCAAAAAGATTGGGCTGCGGTCCGAGCCGATGTGATATAGAAAAACCGACAACCTCAACTTATCCTCAAAAAAATATTTGCTAAAACTTTCATTGGGTTTGTAACATTTGATTGGGATTGAAGTCTTACAGTCAATCATCAATCAAACAAGGTGTCGCCCAAACGACATCTATTAAATCAATCACCAATGAAATCACTAAGTATCGCCTTGTGCTTACTGGCGACTGCCTTTACTTTTGCGCAAGAAGCACCGAAAACTGAAGACAAAAAAACTTCTGAAAACCCCAACGAATTAAAAGAAGTTACTGTTTACGGCAACAAAAAACAGTACCTCAAAGTCGAATCCGACAAAACCACCATTAGCGTTCGCGACAATGCTATGCTCAACAGTGGCAGCAGCTTAGAAGCAGTAAAGAAAATCCCCGGCGTTATTACCTCACCTACCGGAACCATTACCTTAAACAGCAAAGGCGTTACAATTTATATTGATGGCGCTCCGAGTTCGTTGAGCGGTAATGATTTGCAAAATTATTTATCAACTTTACCGGCCAATGCCATCGAAAAAGTAGAGTTAATTTACAATCCGGGCGCTTCTTTTGATGCCGATGCGAGTGGTTCGATTATCAATATTGTGACCAGCAGCAAACGCAAGAAGGGCATCAATGCCAGCTTCAATATCAATTACAACTTTAATAAATACCAAAAGCCCAGTCCGCAGATTTTACTAAACGGAAAGGTCAAAGAATTGAGTTGGCAAACCATGATTGGCTACAATTATATAGATAGCGAAAGCAAAAACCGCAACGACCAAACCTTCACCTCTTTTTCCCCAAATGAAAGATTATTCCAAAAGAATTTTGCTCAGTTTACAAATCGCAATTTCTATTTCAGAACCGGTACGAACTATAAATTGAACGAAAAATCAAATTTATTATTGAACTACAATTTAAATTTGGGCAACGATAGGATTACCAATGAAGCCAGTACAATGGGCACCGGAATTGATTTTTCCAACAATGGCTTGTCGAAGATGAAAAACAGCGTCAACGAATTGAGTTTACAATACAAAACCAAGTTGGACACCATCGGAAGAACCTTGGATATTATTGCCTATAGTAATTTTTTCAATAGAAGCCCGAATATTACATCCAATGGTCAGAACAATGGTGAGTCGACTTTTTACAATGGAAAAATCGATTTTAATTTGGCCAATTATTATGTGAAATATGACTTTGCCATTCCGTTTAAAGAATTGGATTTCTCTATCAACACCGGTGGAAAATACAATATAATTAAAGTTGATGATAAGGGAATTTACAACTTAAACACTACTGCAAACAGTATTATCGATTTTGATTATACCGAAACCAACTTGGCCTTTTATGCCGAAGCCCGCAAAAAAATCAAAAAGTTAAGTTTAACGGCCGGTCTTCGATTTGAAGATTACAAAGTAGATCGTTTGGCGATTCAAGACGGAACTGAAACCGAAGTCGATTTTAAAAACTCGAACTTTTTTCCGAATGCGAGCGCTTTGTATGAGTTTAGTGAAAATGTAAATCTGTCTGCTTCCTATTCGAAGAAAATTTTCCAAGCTGATTACAATGTGCTTGACCCGAATAACTTTGCCAACTTTGACCAGTACAATACTTCGCAAGGGAATCCGTTTTTGGATCCGGCTTTTTTTGACAATTTCGAATTGAAACTGACCGCTTTTCAGTTTGTGAGTTTGGGTGGAAATTATACCATTGCGCGCGACAGAAACAATTTCATCTTCACTGCCGAACCCGGAGAATTGGTGAGTAATCAAACCTTCCAACAATTTGACAAAGTAAAAACGATGAGTTTGTTTGCTTCGTTCCCGATTCCTTTGGATTATTTCTTCAAAAGCAAAGATGAATTCCAAAAACGCATGGCGAACATGGACAACATGAATTACATTTTCTTTAATGTGAATTACATCAAAACCACTACCGAAGGCTATACTTTTTCGTTTGAAAACAAACCGATTTGGAACTATTCGGCGCAAGCACAATTTATTTTGCCTTGGGACATTAAAAATACCATGTCGTATTTCATTTTGCCGAAAGGTACTTGGGAAATCTATCAAATTACCAAACCGATTCAGCAATTTGACATTTCGTTCAACAAAGATTTCCTGAACAAGAACCTGAAAATCGGCTTACATTGTTTTGATGTTTTCAATAAAAACGAAGTGAATGCTTTGGTTTCTTCAACTAATTTGCAAACCAAGTTTTACCAAAAACAAGATTCAAGAACTTTCAGAATATCGTTGACTTACAACTTTGGAGATTTGTCTTTGAAGAAAGAAAACACTGAAATCAATATCGAGAAAAACCAATCCGGTGGCGGTTTTATGAAGTAATCATTTTTTAAATTGAAAAAACAATGATACTACACCAATATTATAAATATAGCTATGCATTGCTATTCCTTTTGGTTAGCACCTTGGTAAGTCCGATTTATTCTCAAGAGCTTTCTCAAAGAATTGATGACCTAATTGCCGCAGAAATTAAAGACAAAGATGGTCCCGGCGGCGTGTTCATGGTAGCCAAAAAAGATAAAATTATATATCAAATGGTTTTCGGAAAAGCGAATCTTGAATTGGAAGTTCCGTTAACGACTGATTATGTTTTCCAGATTGGGTCGATGACAAAACAATTTACGGCCGTTGCCATCATGATGCTTCAAGAACAAGGAAAATTAAACACGAATGACGTGTTGTCAAAGTATATTCCTGATTTTCCTGCGGGTGATAAAATCACGATTCATCATTTGTTGACCCATACTTCGGGCATCAAAGATTTTACCAAAATGAAATCTATTAAAGACATTGCTCAAAAAGAAATGACACCCAAAATGATGGTTGACTTTTTTAAAAATGAACCGGTTGACTTTTTGCCCGGTGAAAAGTTTGATTACAATAATTCAGGATATGTTGTTTTAGGATATCTGTTGGAAATCGTTTCCGGCATGAGTTATGAAGATTTCATAGAAAACAATATTTTTAAAAAAATCGGCATGACGCAATCCAATTATGCTACCGATAGGCAAGTCATCCGCAAAAGAGCTTACGGTTATCAGAAAAAAGAAACCGGTTATGTAAACAAAACAGTGATTAATTACAGCGTTCCCTTTGCTTCCGGCGCCATTATGTCGACTTTACAAGATATGCTGAAATGGCAAATGGCCTTAAACAACAACACCTTATTGAACAAAGAAAATACCCAAAAGTTATTCGACCATTACTCACTCAATAATGGTGAAACAATAAATTATGGTTACGGTTGGCATCTGAGAAAAATAAACAACAGTGATTCCAGAGAACACGGCGGCAGTATTTTTGGGTATAAATCGATGGGCGTTTATTTACCTAATGAAGGTATTTATGTGTTGGGGTTTACTAATTGCGATTGTATTTCACCTACTCAACTTGTACAAAATATTGCTAAACTGGTTTTAGAATCCGGCAAATAATAACATTTATAAATAAAAAATCCCTCAGTTGAGGGATTTTTTTTATGACGCTATTTCTAAACGTTTCAATAAGTTTTTGGTCAACGCATCGTGGGTATAATCCAAATCGATGTGGAGTTGTTTTTCGTCAGAGCTTGGTAAGTCATACATCGCATCGGTTAAAATGGCTTCGCACAACGAACGCAATCCGCGCGCACCGAGTTTGTACTCTAACGCTTTTTCTACAATATAATCTAAAGCTTCATCGGTTATAGTGAATTTTACTTCATCCATGGCGAATAACTTTTCGTATTGTTTGATTAAAGCGTTTTTCGGTTCGGTTAGAATAGCTCTTAAAGTGGCTTTGTCTAACGGATCCATATGAGTCAACACCGGCAAACGGCCGATGATTTCCGGAATCAAACCAAAATCTTTGATGTCTTTCGGGATAATGTATTGCAACAAATTGTCTTTGTCGATGCTTTCCGCATTTTTTGAAGTACTGTAACCTACCGCTTGACGATTCAATCTTTTGGAAATGATTCGTTCAATTCCGTCAAAAGCACCACCGGCTATGAACAAAATATCTTTGGTATTGACTTCTACGAATTTCTGGTCCGGATGTTTTCTTCCACCTTTTGGCGGTACGTTCACCACGGTTCCTTCAAGAAGTTTCAACATCGCTTGTTGTACGCCTTCACCGGAAACATCACGGGTAATCGACGGATTATCGCTCTTACGGGCAATTTTGTCAATCTCGTCAATGAATACGATACCTCTTTCGGCTTTGGCCACGTCGTAATCGGCGGCTTGGAGCAAACGGGTTAAAATGCTTTCCACGTCTTCGCCTACATAACCGGCTTCGGTTAAAACTGTTGCATCTACGATAGCTAATGGAACGTCTAACATGCGCGCGATGGTTTTCGCTACCAAGGTTTTTCCGGTTCCGGTTTGGCCTACCATGATGATGTTGGATTTTTCAATCTCTACATCTTCCTCATGTTGGAGTTGCATTAATCTTTTATAGTGATTATAAACGGCTACCGACATGACTTTTTTGGTTTGGTCTTGTCCGATAACGTATTGGTCTAAAAATGCGCGGATTTCTTTGGGTTTTTTCAACACCAAATCGGCCGATTGTTTTACGGCATTTCCTTTTAATTCCTCCATCACGATGCCGTGTGCCTGTTCGATACAACGATCGCAGACATGCGCATTAATCCCGGCAATTAATAAATTGGTCTCCGGTTTTTTTCTCCCACAAAAGGAACATTCTAAAACTTGTTTTGCCATTTTTTTTGGTTGATGGTTGATGGTTGTTTGTTGTTGGATGAAGACACAAATGCCAACAACCAATAACTAACAACCAACACCTTTTTTTTTATCTTCTTAACACTTCATCAATCATTCCGTACTCTTTGGCTTCATCGGCAATCATCCAATAATCGCGCTCGGAATCTTTGTGCACTTTTTCGAATGTTTGTCCCGAATGGTGTGAAATGATTTGGTATAATTCGTCTTTGAGTTTCAACATTTCTTTTAAGTTGATTTCCATATCGGTTGCTACACCTTGTGCGCCGCCTGACGGTTGGTGAATCATCACTCTGGAATGCGGTAAGGCCGAACGTTTTCCGGCAGCTCCGGCACACAATAAAACCGCGCCCATTGAGGCTGCCATTCCGGTACAGATGGTCGCTACATCGGGTTTGATGTATTGCATGGTATCGTAAATTCCGAGACCGGCATACACGCTTCCGCCCGGAGAGTTGATGTAAATTTGGATGTCTTTAGATGCATCAACACTTTCTAAGAACAGCAATTGCGCTTGGATGATGTTGGCCATATAATCGTCGACACCGGTGCCCATGAAAATGATTCTGTCCATCATTAAACGCGAAAACACGTCGAGTTGCGAAATGTTTAATTGGCGTTCTTCGATGATGTATGGTGTCATGCTTCCTACGATTTTATCGTAATACAGACTGTTTACGCCGTGTTTTTTGGTCGCAAACTTTTTAAATTCTTTTCCGTAGTCCATTTTTATTAGTTATGAATTATGAGTTATAAGTTATGAATTCTTGTTTTATTCCGTCAAAGTTTGTGCCTTTTTCATTTAAGATGACAATGTGTCGCTTAAGGTTGGAACCTAGCCCGGATAGGAGCAAGCTACCATGTAGCGCGGATAGCCGGATTAGCTTCAAATAAAAAAGCGCCAAATTACTTTGACGCTCAAATATAGTAAATAATCTTTTAGTGTTTTAATTCGCCATACATTGCTTTGATGAACTCGTCGTAGTTGACTTCTTTGGTTTTGGCTTTCACTTTGTCTTTGAACAAGTTTAGCATTTTTTCGTTCATTACCTGTTCTGACAAACGACGCACTTCGTCTTGGTTTGACATTACGCGGGCTACGATACCTTGAACATCTTCGTCGGTTGGGTTCATTTGACCGAACTGTGCCATTTGTTTTTTGATTAGCTCAGTGGTGTAGGCTTTTAAGTCGTCGAAAGTGATTTGTAAACCGTTTTCGGCGATGATTTTGCCTTCGATTAATTGGTAACGCAAACCGTTTTCGGATTTGGCGTATTCGGCTTCGGCTTCTTCTGCGCTTAATGGGTTTTCACCGGCAGATTGGATCCATTTTTTCAAAAACTCGGCCGGTAAATCGAACTTGGTGTTGGCGATTAAGAACTCGGTTACGTCGTTTAAGAATTTTTGGTCGGCTTGTTGGGCGAATTGTTTTTCGGCGTCTTCTTTGATTTTGGCTTTTAGCTCATCTACCGAAGTTACCACTTTTGGTCCGAATAATTTATCGAATAATTCTTGGTCTAAAACAGCCGGTTCGTGAGTGTTTACTTCATCGATGGTGAAAGTTACTTCGATATCTAAACCGTGAACATCATCGTGACCTACGGCTAAGTAATCCATTAATTTGTGATCGTCATCGAATAAACCTTTGGTTTTTAAGGTTACTACCTCGCCTACTTTTTTACCGATGAAAGCTTTGGCAGTTTTCTTGTCGGCGAAAACGTCTAACGACAAAGTGGTTCTGTTATTGATGCCTTTTTCTTCGTTGGCGAAAATACCTGAAACGTCGTTTCCATCTTCCACGGTATCTTTGGCGATTAGTTTTCCGTATTGTTTTTGGATGCGGGCCACTTGGTCGTTCAACATTTTATCGTCGGCTACGATTTTGTATTGCACCACATTGTTTTTGGCAGTTAAATCTACATTGAATTCAGGCGCTAAACCTAATTCGAATTCGAATTTATAATCTTCTACATCCCAATTGAAATCTTCAGTTACTTTAGGTAGCGGATTCCCTAAGATGTCTAGTTTTTCTTCTACTAAGTAGTTGTTTAAGTTTTCTTGCAACAATTTGTTTACTTCGTCTAACAAAACGGCTTTACCATATTGTTTTTGGATTAAACTCATTGGCACGGCACCTTTTCTGAATCCCGGAATAGCAGCATTTTTGCGGTAATCTGCCAATACTTTTTCTACTTTTTCTGCGTAATCCGATTTTGATACTTCAACAGTAACTACAGCATTTAACGCGTCTACATTATTTCTTGTGATGTTCATTTTTTGTGTTTTTTACATACTAAAATTGGGTTGCAAAAGTATAACATTTCTGCAACCCAACCAAGTTTATTTTGTTGATTTTAACGGTCTTATTTTGTATCGCCTGTGATTTGGTAAACCAAAGATTGTGAAAGCGATAAGATGATGCTGAAAAGCATAGCCGTCCAGAAGGAACTGACGTCAAATCCGTCTACAAACTCATCGCAAAGCAAGATGATTATGGCATTGATTACCAGCAAAAATAAGCCCAGCGTAAAGAAAGTAATTGGTAAAGTAAACAGCACTAATACAGGTTTTACAAAAAAGTTGAGCAAACCTAAAACGATGGCTACGGTTAAAGCGGTTGTAAATTCGTCTACGCGAACGCCTTTCATTAAATAGGCGATGGCCATTACCAATAAGGCGGTGATTAAAATTCTGAGTAGTAGTTTCATAAATGGATTTAAATTTTAAAATTTAATCGGTCAAAAACCTTGTCGTTTCTTCGAAAAACGCTTTCGGGTTTTCGGCGTGCAACCAATGCCCGACGTTGTGAATCGTTGCTAATTTAAAATTAGGAAAATGTTTTTGAATATCGGGAAAATCGGTATCTAAAATGTATTTGGAATTGCCGCCGCGGATAAACATTGTGGGCTTTTCAAAGACATTTGCCTCAGGCAAAGCTTCGCCTATGGTTTCAATTTTGGCATTAAAAACGGGTAAATTAAATCGGAAGGCCAATTGTCCCGGTTCCACCCAATAGAGGTTTTTCATTAGGAATTGGCGTGTGCCGAAATCGGGGATAAAAGGATACAAGGTTTCTTCTACCTGATTTCTATCGGGTTTTTCAGAAAAATCTACCGCGTTCAATCCGGCTAAAATGTCTTGGTGGTGTGGTGCGTAGTATTTCGGACCAATGTCGGCTACGATTAATTTTTCAACCAATTCCGGATGTGTTGTGGCCAAAAGCATGGCGACTTTTCCGCCCATAGAATGACCTATAATATTGATATTTTGCAATTGATGTTGTTGGCAATAGTCTAAAACATCCTTGGCCATTACGGTATAACTGAATTCATCGTCGTGAAAACTGCGGCCGTGGTTTCTTAAATCAAGCATATGCACTTGAAAACCTTCGGCAGCGTAAAGTGAGCCAAAGGATTTCCAGTTGTCACTCATTCCCAAAAAACCGTGAATAATTACTAATGGCTTGCCTTCGCCTTCTATTCTGGAATGCAACATTATTTCAACTTGTTTAAATACATATTCACGACATTGTCTAAACCAAGATACAACGCTTCAGAAATTAGGGCGTGACCGATGGAAACTTCCAATAAGCCAGGAATATTTTGTTTGAAGAATTGGATATTATCCAAGCTTAAATCGTGTCCGGCATTGATGCCTAATTCTAATTCGTTCGCTAAAACCGCCGCTTTTATATAAGGTTCGATGCCGGATTTGTTGCCCAAACTGTATTGGTGTGCATAGGCTTCGGTGTACAATTCAATGCGGTCGGTTCCGGTTTTTTTAGCCCCTTCAATCATGTTTAAAATCGGGTCGACAAAGATGGAAGTTCGGATACCGTTTCGTTTGAATTCGGCTATAACATCAGTTAAATAGTCTTGAAATTGAATCGTGTCCCAACCGGCAGAAGACGTAATCGCTCCAATTGCATCGGGCACCAATGTTACTTGCTCAGGTTTACATTCTAAAACCAAATCGATAAAATTGTGTTGCGGATTGCCTTCGATATTGAATTCGGTATACACTATCGGTCTTAAATCACGGGCATCTTGGTAGCGAATGTGTCTTTCATCCGGACGCGGATGTATGGTAATGCCTTGGGCACCGAACTGCTGAAGGTCTTTGGCTACTTGGAGCAAATTGGGCACATTGCCGCCTCTTGCATTTCGCAAAGTTGCTATCTTATTGATGTTTACGCTTAATTTTGTCATAGCCTCTTTTGATAAAACTTATCGTTAAAAATTCGATTACAAAAATACAAAGTAAAACCAAGCGCTCATGTCCCAAAATTTGATTATTTTGCAGTCGCTAAAGAAAAGAATACATGAGAGAACTTTCAGAATACATCAACAACGATTTTAAACCTTTTTCTAGTGGGGAAACCGTAGCGGATATTCAGGATTTTTTTGCCGACACCACTTATTCACACTTTCCGGTTATTGATGACGGTGTGTATTTGGGTTGTATATCGGCCGTTGATGCTGAAACTTTTGAGAGCCAAAAAAGTATAGTTGATTACCGTTACGCTTTGGAAGGTTTTTTGGTGAGAACGACTATGATTTGGCTGGATGTGTTGGAGATTTTTGCCCGAAACAATGCCAATGTGGTGCCGATTTTGGATGAAAACAATAAGTATGTAGGCTATTACGAAATTACAGACGTCATCAAATTTTTGAATGAAACCCCATTCCTAAAAGAAAGCGGCGGTATTATTGTGGTTGAAAAATCGGCCAATGATTACTCGATGAGTCAGATTGCACAAATTGTGGAGAGCAATAACGGCAAACTTTTAGGCCTTTTTGTGTCGGAAGCCAATGCAGAAAAAGTACAAGTCACGGTTAAAATTACTTTGGGCGGCATCAACGAAATCATTCAATCCTTCAGACGTTATAATTATGAAATTATTTCAGAGCACCACGAAGATGATTATTTGAATACTTTGAAAGAGCGTTCGGAATATCTGGACAAATATTTAAATATGTAAAGAAGTACGAAGTAAGAAATACAAGGTACAAAGTAAAATCTAAACCCTATGAAAGTTGCCATCTTCGGACAATATTATCAAAACGACACGCGACCGATTATTAAAGACATATTTGTTTTTTTTAATCGAAACGGTGTAGAAATGGTCATTGAAGAAAAGTTTTTAAAGATATTGTATGAAGAAAAGATAGTCGAAAAACAATACAACACTTTTTCTTCGCACCAAGATTTAAACAACAGTTTTGATATTCTGATTAGTATTGGTGGTGACGGAACCATTTTAAGAGCCGCTACTTTTGTGCGGGATTCAGGGATTCCTATTTTGGGTGTCAATGCCGGAAGATTAGGGTTTTTGGCTAAAGTACAGAAAGAAAATATCGAATCTTTTTTACAGATTGTTTTAGAAAAAAAATACACCATCTCTCAAAGGTCATTGCTTACTATTGACTCTTCCTCGAACAATTCAGAAATCGATATTAATTTTGCCATGAATGAGGTTGCGGTGAGCAGAAAAGACACCACTTCGATGATTACCATCGAAACTTCTTTGAATGGCGAATATCTCAGTTCTTATTGGGCTGACGGATTGATTATTGCTACGCCAACGGGCTCAACCGGTTATTCTTTGAGTTGTGGCGGACCCATTTTAACCCCTGAGGTCAAAGGTTTGGTCATCACGCCTATTGCACCGCACAACTTGAATGCCCGACCATTGGTTATTCCGGACGAGACTGAAATCACCCTAAAAGTATCGGGAAGAGAAGCCCAATATTTAGTTTCCTTGGATTCCCGAATTACTTTTGCAGATAACCATTCGATTATTAAAATTAAAAAAACACCTTTCAACATCAATATGGTGGAAATTCCGGAAGAGACTTTTTTTAAGACACTGCGCAACAAATTACTCTGGGGAGAAGACAAGAGAAATTAGAAAAAAATCACGCCCGTTTATACTACAATTCTAAAAAAATCGTTTAAGAATAGAACCTTGCTAACATTGGTAATTATCAGTGCTTTATTTTATTTGGCAGAAATCCGAAATTCATGCTATATAAGTACTGAGAATTGTTATATTTGCACGCTATTTTCAATTGGATGAAAAAGATTTTAGTAATATTTTTTTGTTGGATTTTCCAAAATAATTTGACAGCACAAATCAATGAGATTGGTGTTTTCTTGGGCGGAAGCAACTTCATAGGCGATGTGGGTAAAACCAATTACGTTGCCCCGAATGAGCCCGCTTTCGGGATTTTGTACAAATGGAACAAAAGTCCGAGACATTCATATAGGTTTTCCTATATGCAGTCGACGATTACAGGAAATGATTTAGACTCGGAAGTTCCGGGAAGGAATTTAAGAGGATATAAATTCAAAAACAATATCAAAGAATTTACGGCAGGTATGGAATTCAATTTTTTTGATTTCAACTTGCATGAATTATTAAAAAGAAAAATAACGCCTTATGTCTTTTCCGGGCTTTCTTATTTTGCTTACGACGAATTGTATGTAATCAACGGAGAAACCAAAAAGGATTACACCGATAGCGTTTTAGCTATTCCGATGATTGTTGGTATCAAAACCAATATTTCAAATCATCTGATACTAGGGCTAGAAGTAGGCGCCAGGTACACTTTCACTGATAATTTGGACGGAAGTTTACCAAAGAATGAAAATTTAGCGCCATTGCAATTTGGCAACATAAACAGCAAAGATTGGTATGTTTTCTCTGGGTTTACACTAACGTATACCTTTACCGAAAAACCATGTTATTGCGCAGAATAAAGCATGAATTTACTAGACAAAATAAACAAAAACAATTTACCCAAACACTTGGCCATCATTATGGACGGGAATGGTCGTTGGGCAAAGCAAAAAGGTTTATTGAGAGCATTTGGCCATGAAAACGGCACCAAATCTGTTAGGATTGCTGTAGAAACCTGTGCCAAATTGGGTGTGGAAAATTTAACCTTATACGCCTTTTCTACGGAAAATTGGAACCGCCCGAAATTGGAAGTAGATACTTTAATGAAGTTGTTGATTTCTTCCTTAAAGAAAGAGTTGGAAACCCTTCAAAAAAACAACATCCGATTAAACTGTATCGGCAATATAGAAATGCTTCCGGCATCTGCCAAAAAAGAACTTTTATCCGTAATAGAAAAGACCCAAAACAATACCCGAATGACACTGACATTAGCGTTAAGCTACGGTTCGAGAGAGGAATTGTTAAATGCTGTTAAAATTATCAGTGATAAAGTTAAAAATAATATAATTTCAATAGACAGTCTTGATGAATCAATTATTAATCAGCATCTTTACACGCACAATCTACCCGACGTAGATTTGGTAATTAGAACTAGTGGCGAACACAGGATCAGTAACTTTCTGCTTTGGCAAATTGCTTATGCAGAATTTTATTTTACAGACGTACTGTGGCCCGATTTTAAAGAAGACGATTTATATGAAGCCATCATCAGCTATCAAAAAAGAGAACGAAGATTTGGAAAAACAAGTGAACAAGTTAAATAATATTTCAGTGCAGATTAAAACCTCAAAAATATTTCTGATTATCTTATTTTTTGGAAGTATTTTTCAATTACAAGCCCAAGACAGGATCCCTTTTGAACAAGGAAAAAAATATATTTTAGCAAATGTTAAGGTTAACGGCAAAATCAGTTACAACGAGCAAACTGTAGTCACTTTTTCGGGTTTAGAGAAAGGGCAACAATTGACCGTTCCGGGTGAAGAAATCAGTAACGCTATTAAGAAATTAGGAAAGCTAGGGTTATTTAGCGACATCGACTTTTATGTAAACAAAACAGAAGGCGACAGCATTTGGCTTGATTTAGATATCGCAGAACTTCCGAAACTCAGTGAGGTAAAAATTCAAGGGGTAAAAAAATCAAAAGTAGAAGCTTTAATCAAGGAAAACGAATTGACGAAAGGTAAAATTGTCAACGAAAACTTGATTACCACTACCAAAAATTACATCGAAAACAAATACAAAAAAGACGGATATTACAAAAGTAAAGTCTTTATCACCACTACGCCTGATACTACAGAAGGAAACCAAGTGAAAATGTTGGTTAACATTGATAAAGGAGACAAATTAAAAATCTCCAAAATCAACTTCGATGGCAACGAAAAATTCTCAGACAAAAAACTGAGAAAAGCCATGAAAAACACCAAGCAAATCAATCCGATACGTATTTTCAAAGCTTCTAAGTTCATCAAAGACAAATACCAAGAAGATTTAGCTTCTATTGTGGACAAATACAAAGAAAAAGGATACCGAGATGCCCGAGTTATCAAAGACTCCGTGTTTTTGAATGCCAAAAAAACCAAATTAGCCATCAATATAAAAGTAGAAGAAGGACGAAAATATTACTTCGGAAATATTAAATTCTTAGGAAACTAGGTATATTCCGACCAATTGTTGGGCAGAGTCTTAGGCATTAAAAAAGGAGATACCTACAATGGTGTTTTATTGGAAAAACGCATCGCCGACAAAACAAAACCCGATGGAGATGACATCACCAACTTGTACCAAAACAACGGTTATTTATTTTCTAACATCAATGCCGTCGAAGTAAAAACAGCCAATGACACTATCGATTTTGAAATCAGAGTTTTAGAAGGACCGATTGCTTATTTTAACAATATTACTGTAGTTGGAAACGATAAAACCAATGACCGTGTAATTTACCGTGAGTTAAGAACCCAACCGGGACAAAAATACAGCAAAGAAGACTTGGTTAGAACCATTCGTGAAATTGGTCAATTAGGTTTCTTTGACCCTGAAGCCATCGACCCGAAATTCAAAAATGTTGATCCGGCCGCAGGAACTGTTGACATCGAATACAACGTAGTAGAAAAAGGATCGAGTCAAATTGAGCTCCAAGGAGGTTATGGCGGTGGCGGATTTATTGGAACTTTAGGTTTGTCTTTCAACAATTTCTCGGCCAGAAACATGTTTAAAAAAGAAGCCTACAAGCCATTACCTATGGGTGACGGTCAAAAAGTAGCCTTGAGATTACAAGCGAGTTCGTTTTTCCAAACCTACAGTTTATCATTCTCTGAACCTTGGTTGGGCGGAAAAAAACCAATTCAATTTTCAACCTCATTGTCCCATAGTAAACAATTTTTATACTCCGGAACATCTACTAATGTTGACCGAAGTAAAAGTTTTAACATTACATCCTTGTCAGTAGGCTATGCCAAAAGATTAACCGTTCCCGATGATTTCTTTGTGTTTTCAAATTCGGTTAGTTTTCAGTACTACGATTTGAACAATTACAACACCGGTTTGTTTACTTTTGGAGATGGCGCTTCGCGTAACTTGGCCTTTACATTGGGATTGAGCCGAAATAACAAAGCCGTTAACCCGATTTTCCCAACTTCGGGTTCAGAATTCAGTTTCTCTGCCAAATTCACCTTGCCTTACTCGTTATTTAACGGAATTAATTATGGTGATTTAGAAAACCAAGCCAAATACAAAGAAACGTATACTGCCTCAGACAACCCGAATCAAAATTTCGGAATTGACGGCGTATACATTAACGACGGAGATTATGTTCAAACCACTACTATCAACAATCAAACCGGTTTGGTTAGAGTAGATGATTACCGAGATGCGGACGTTGATCAAGGTAAAGTAGACCAAGAAAAATTCAAGTGGTTAGAATATTATAAATTAAAATTCAAAGCCGATTGGTACACCCGTTTGGCCGGATCTCAATCAAAAGCACTGGTATTAAGAACTTTGGGTGAGTTTGGTTATTTAGGCGCCTACAACAATGGTCGTGGTTTAGTGCCTTTTGAAAGATTCTTTTTAGGAGGTGACGGATTAGCCAACTTTTCCTTAGACGGACGTGAAGTTGTTCAGTTAAGAGGATATCCTAACCAATCTTTATCCAATCAAGACGGAGCAACCATTTACAATAAATTCTCTCTCGAACTCAGATACCCGTTAACCTTGAAAGCAGCGGCTTCAATCTATGCCTTAACATTTTTAGAGGCCGGATCATCTTATGACACCTTTAGAGAATACAATCCGTTTGTGTTGCAACGTTCAGCAGGATTTGGAATCAGAATATTTATGCCTGCTTTTGGTTTGTTAGGTATAGATTTTGCTCATGGTTTTGATGCCATTCCAAATTCGGGTTCTAACCAAAAGAATGGTTGGGAAACACATTTTATAATTGGTCAACAATTTTAATTATATTTGGAACATATTTAAAAATATAATCGTATGAAAAAATATTTTGCAATATCAATATTACTTTTATCCCTTGTTTTTGAAGCAAAAGCACAAACAAGAGGTGTGAAAATTGGCTACATTGACATGGAATATATTCTGCAAAATGTTCCCGATTATACAGAAGCCAACAACCAATTAGAGCAGAAAGCGCAAAAATGGAAGCAGGATATTGAAGCTAAAAAAGTAGAAATTGCAAAATTAAAAGACGCTTTAAAAACAGAAAGAGCCTTACTAACCAAAGAGTTAATCGAAGAACGAGAGGAAGAAATCAAGTTTCAGGAAAACGAACTTTTAGATTTTCAACAAAAAAAATTCGGCCCTAACGGAGATTTAATGACCCAAAAAGCAGTTTTAGTAAAACCCATCCAAGACCAAGTTTTCAATGCCGTACAAGATATCGCCGAACTTAAAAAATACGATTTCATTTTCGACAAATCTTCTGATTTGACCATGTTGTTTTCTGCTAAAAGACACGACATTAGTGACCAAGTAGTAAGAAGCATTACCCGAGCCGAAAAGAGAGAGCAATTGTCTAAAAAAGACCTTAAAGACCAAGAAAAAAAGGAAGCCTTGGAAGACATGGAAGATGAAAACCCTGCTTTGGCCGCCAGAAAAAAAGCTTTGGAAGAGAAAAAAGCAGCCAGAGATAAATTAATGGAAGACAGAAGATTAGCTGCAGAAGCCAAGAAAAAAGAACAAGACGATAAAAGAAAGGCTGCCGCTGAAGCCAGAGAAGCCAAAAAAAATGGCACGGTTCCTGCTAACGATAAAACAAGCGAAAAAACAACTGCTCCTGAAACCAATAAAAAAACTTCAGACTCAACAGCGGTTGATCCAAATTCAAAAGAAGCCAAGGCAGCAGCCAAAGCCAAAGAAATAGAAGACAGAAAAAAAGCTTTAGAGGAAAAAAAGAAAAAAGCTATAGCCGACCGTGAAGCCGCTAAAAAGGCCAAAGAAGAGAAAAAGCAAGAACCGAAAAAAGAAGAATAAATAATAACAAATAAATAATTAATACTTTTTAAAATGAAACGATTGAAATCATTACTAATAGCTACTGTATTGTTTTTAGGAACAAGCCAAACCATCAGTGCTCAAGCTAAAACTGCACATGTAGATGTAAATGAAATTATTTCTAAAATGCCGGCGATGTTAGATGCTCAAAAGCAATTAGAAAAATTGAGCGCCACTTATGATGCTGAATACAAAACTATGGCCGAAGAATACCAAAAGAAAATTCAAAAATACGACCAAGAAGCTTCTACTGTAGGAGATGCTGTTAATCAAACACGTCAAACCGAAGTACAAGATTTAGTAAAAAGAATCACCGACTATAGAGAAAACGCTCAAAAAGAGTTACAAAAGAAAGAAGCTGATTTGGTAAAACCATTGATGGACAAAATCAAAGCTTCTATCCAAAAAGTAGGAAAAGCCAAAGGATACCAATACGTATTAAACTTGGCAGATTTATTATTAGCTGACGGTCCGGATTTAACTGCTGATGTTAAAAAAGACTTAGGTTTCTAAGATATAAAAATACCATTAAAAAACTGCTCACCTGAGACTTCGGGATTGAGCAGTTTTTTTTTACTTTTGTTACTATGACAAACAATAATCCCATAGGCCTTTTTGACTCCGGTATTGGCGGCACTTCCATTTGGAAAGAAATTCATGAGCTCCTTCCCAACGAAGACACGCTATATCTCGCCGACAGTAAAAATGCGCCTTACGGACAAAAATCCAAAGAAGAAATAATTCAACTAAGCATTAAGAATACCGAGTTTCTTCTGAACCAAAACTGCAAAATCATCGTTGTCGCTTGTAACACCGCAACCACCAATGCCATCAAAGAATTAAGAGCCAAATACGATGTCCCGTTTATCGGAATCGAACCGGCCATCAAACCCGCCGCACTCAATTCTGAAAAACATGTTATTGGAATTTTGGCCACTCAAGGCACCTTAAACAGCGAACTGTTCCACCAAACCGCCGAAAAGTATCAAGACACTAAAATTATAGAGCAAATCGGTCACGGATTAGTGAGCCTAATCGAAAACGGCGAAATCAATTCCCCCGAAATGAACCGCCTGCTTCACGCCTATTTAGAACCCATGATAGAAGCCAATATCGACTATCTGGTCCTAGGTTGCAGCCATTACCCTTATCTTATCCCACAAATCAAAAAAATCCTTCCCAATCACATTAAAATCATCGATTCAGGAGAAGCTGTCGCACGACAAACTAAAAAAGTTTTGAGTGAAAGTGTGGGCTTGAGTAACCACACCCAAAAAGGAAAGGCTCTTTTCTATACCAACTCCAATCCCAAAGTCTTGACTGATATTCTCCAGTCTCAATACGAAGTCAAAAGTAAAGACTTTTAGGAGCCAAACGCTCGGGGATAGTTTAAACCATTTTCCCGCTTTCTGCACTACAAGGTAGTTGCGCCAATCGGGGCTAGAATCAAACTGTAGGCTTTTTTTATTCTTCTTCTTTAAACCAACTTGAATACATCACGTAATTGTTAGAAATACGCTCAATTTCGCCGGCAAAATCTGACTTATTAATATCTTTCACTTTCTTGGCAGGCACACCGGCATAAATCGTCCCCGATTCCACCACTGTGTTTTGAGTAACTACAGCTCCGGCAGCAATAATGGCATTGCTTTCTACCACACAATTATCCATTACAATGGCGCCCATTCCAATCAATACATTATCGTGAATAGTACAGCCATGAACAATGGCGTTATGCCCAATAGAAACATTGTTGCCAATAATCGTCGGATGTTTTTGATACGTACAATGAATAATAGCTCCATCTTGTATATTGACTTTGTTGCCAATTTTGATAAAATGCACATCGCCGCGAATAACCGCATTGAACCATACACTACAAGAACTACCCAAAACAACATCACCAACAATAGTGGCGTTTTCAGCTACATAACAATCACTCGGAATTTGCGGATGTTTACCGTTTACAGCTTTTATTACCATATAAAAAAAGTCCCGATAAATCGGGACGTATATTAAATTAGTTTATCGCAGGACAATTACAGTGGTATTTCTCCGCTTTACAGAATAAATTAATTCCTAAAGTAATTTGGTGAAAACCGCCTGTATCAAAATTTACATTCCCTAACAAATGGGAATATGTATAAGAAAATACAAAGTTGTTGAAATTAACCCCTAAAATAGGTGTTACATATTGCATTTTCTGATCAGAAACAGCATTTCCTTCAACAAACTGTGCCCCGTCAAGGCTTCTTCTGTAAGAGATACCGCCCCACAATCTTCCAAACTCTAATTCCTTATAAGCTTTGATATTAAAATCTACCGTCTTCTCTTGCGTTTGAGTTACCAATTGGAACATAAATGACGGCTCCCAAAGAATGGTCTCCTCATCCCCAAAAGTATAACCGGTATTCAAAATAAATCTTCTGAGATTAACCGGCTCTCTGTCTGAATACAACTTTCTATCACTAGCCAAAGCGTTCTTAACTGTGGCATGAACATAAAAATCTAAGAAATTATAAGAAGCCCCTATATCAACATTAAAATAAGAAGCTCTTTGAATAGAAGGAAAAATTAAAGGATCATAACTTGGATCGTTGGTGTAAAAGGTACTTTGGTCTAAACTACTTTGTACAAATCCGGCACTCATACCAAAAGAAAGTTGATTTAAATCAACTCTGTCTCGAGAAAACATTAAATGGTGAGCATAAGTCAATTTCATCCCTGTTTGTGAATGATACCCGTTTTTATCATTAAAAACTATAATCCCTCCACCTGATCTTTCGCCCAATGAACCATTAAAACTCAATGTCTGTAAAGCCGGAGCATCTTCTTGTCCAAACCATTGTTGTCTGGCAGTCAATCTTAATTTGGCACAATTTGAAGCTCCCGCCATTGAAGGATGAAGCAAATAATAATTGTCTGATAAGTAATCAGAATAAACAGGCAGTCCTTCTTGAGAAATCGAAATTTGTGATAAAAAAAGTAATGCTAATAAACAAAATCTTCTAAAATTCATTGTAAACTATCTTTTTAATGAGAAATGGGCTTTAAATTGTTTCGCTGTGGTTTCTTCCAAATAATCCACGCTAAACCAGTAATCGTCTGACGGTAAGAGCTTTCCGTTGTAGGTTCCATCCCAACCTTCACCATCTGAACTGATTTGTTTTAATAATTTTCCATAGCGGTCAAATATATAAATTTTTGTGTTAGGTTGTCTATCCAATCCAACAATATTCCAAGTATCGTGGAAGCCGTCTCCATTCGGAGTAAAGTAATGCGGATAATCTATCACCATTACATCTAATATGGTCA
>NZ_CAMLRU010000025.1 GCF_946482535.1 uncultured Flavobacterium sp. | reverse complement strand
CAACATAAATAATTTAGGTATGAAAAGAAGAGCAACTGCCGTTTGGAACGGCTCAGGCAAAGACGGCAAAGGACATTTGAGTACGCAAAGCACCGTTTTAAATCAGACACAATATTCATTCGGTTCTCGTTTTGAGGAAGGCATTGGTACCAATCCGGAAGAATTAGTTGGTGCAGCCCATGCCGGCTGTTTTTCGATGAAATTGGCTTTCAATTTACAAGCCGCAGGTTTTACGGCAACCGAATTAAAAACCGATGCCGAAATTGTATTTGAAGACGGCACTATAGTAGCTTCAAACCTGACATTAACGGCAAAAGTTGACGGTATTGACAACGCCAAATTTGATGAATTGGTCAAAGATGCCGAAGCCAATTGTCCGATTTCAAGACTATTGAATACTAAAATCAGCGTCAGCTATACGCTTAACGCCTAGACTAAAAAAAAGTATCCTATTTGCATTACTAATGCAAAGTTAAACTCATGTTAAAGTGCTAATTTTAACAGTGTTGCATTTTTAAAAAAAGTAAATTTGGGTATGATTTTGATTAATTAGTTGAAGGTCTTGAAGAAAGAATTCAATAATAAAGCATCAAGTGGTGCAAGTTAAGATGATAAATCAAAATCATACAATGAAGGAGGTCGGTAACAGACCTCCTTTCTTTTTGTTTTGAGTTTTAGAATTGAAAATAGATAAACTGTTCACCATTGCCTTGTGCAATCGCTATGAAAAAAAACATTACCGCCCAAACCAACCCTAAAACTAGAGGAGATTTTTTTTGAGCAACCGCCTCCATGGAAGTATTTCTCATTGTCCAATGACAAATAAAAGTTAAGGTTATGAGTATAAAAACTTTAACAATCGAAAACGTATCTAAAATTTTAGCTCCGTCGGTATGCATAAACAACATCGATTCGATAATGTTTTGAGCCGTTTCAAACTTTCTTGCCCTGAAAAATACCCAAGTAAAATTGACACAAGTGTAAGTGGCTAATGCTAAAATGATACCGTTCCAGACATTAATTTTGATGCGAATTACATTTTTCAATAAGCGCTCTGCTACTAAAAAGAAACCGTGTAAAGCACCCCAAACTACAAAAGTCCAGGCCGCTCCGTGCCACAAACCACCTAATAACATGGTAAGCATTAAAGCGACATACATTCGCACCATCCCTTTTCGATTACCGCCAAGCGGAATATATAAATAATCTCTTAACCAAGTGGATAACGAGATATGCCATCTTCGCCATAAATCAGAGAAACCAATCGCGGCATAAGGATATCGGAAGTTATCGGTAAGATGAAAACCAAGCATCAAAGCCAATCCGATGGCACAGGTTGAATAGCCGGCAAAATCAAAAAATATTTGTCCCGAAAAAGCCAATGTTCCGGTCCAGGCATCACAAGTATTGAGCACTTTATCAGAATTAAAAACCGTATCCGAAGTTTTAGACAATAAGGTGTCGGCCAAGACTACTTTTTGAAACAAACCAATTGTCAATAAAAACAAACCCCAAATAAACTGATTTACTGTAGCTCGCTTTTCTTCGTAAAATTGGGTTACCAAATCGCCTGCTCTAACAATAGGTCCGGCTACCAACTGTGGAAAGAAGGTCACATATAAGGCAAAATCCAAGAAGGTTTTGACCCTTTCGGTCTTCCGCCAATACATATCAATAGTATAAGACATGGTTTGAAAAGTATAGAAGGATATCCCCATAGGCAAGATAATATCCATTGGCAAAGCCTTATATTTAATTCCCATGGTATTCATTAATAAAGTAAAATTTTCGAGTAAAAAATTACCGTACTTAAAAAAGAATAAAAAACCAAGATTGACGAACATACTCAACAACAGCCACAGCAATCGCTTTCTTTTATTTTCCTCAACGGCCAATTCTTTTCCGGTAATCCAATCAATTACAGTGGAAATCCACAACAAAATAACCAATGGTGGATTCCACAATCCGTAAAAAACATAACTGGCAAAAAGCAACATGCGTTTTTTAAACGTCCAATTGAAAAATTTGGCATAATACAGTGCTAACACTATCACCAAAAACACGATAAAACTTAATGAATTAAATAACATAGTTAGTTGGTTTTAGGGTTAGACAATGCACCATCCGCTTTCATGATTTTCAGAAGTTCGATTGTAAACTTTCGAGCATCGGTTGCTGATAAATGAGACCATTCCGGACAGTCAAATTGCAGCTGTTTATAATCTTCAAAGTAGTAACTCTTCACCTGTGCATGTTTTACTAACTCGTCCCAAAAAGTGGCTTTCGGGAAAGCCATATCCTCGCCTTTTTTGAGCATTCCACTAGACGGGCATCTCACCAGAATTACCTTTCCTCCTTTGGCTTTAAACTTTTCCAAATCTTTTAAAAAGAAAGCCATAGTACTTTTTTTATCGGGTGGTGGCGCACCTTTCCCAAAGAACTGCCAAACCCTTTTGATCGAATTGGCAAATGCAGTATCCTTAGCGGTACGCTGGGTCATGGTAGTATTCCTGTCAACACGAGTATCATTAAAATTATAAAAAGGAGGAAAATCAGGTTCACCGGTACGATTGCCTATTTTGATTCGGCCCAACAATGCTTTTAAATCTATATCATCAGACCATTCCTCTTCGCTGCCAGACATCATTACTAAACTATTTTGCAGTGGCAGTGAAATATAATGATTAAGTTGTTGGGCATAAGTGCGATTATGAAAATGATCTACTTTGGTTTGGGGTCTTTTCCAAGGAAAAGCTTCCGGAAAAGTGGTAGAAAAGAACAGCCCGGGTGTGACACCTACGAGTATAGTTCCTTTGAAATCAGTTTTCTCCACTAAATCGTGAAAAACAGGTAATGGTGAAGAACCGGGTGATGCCAACTGCAACGGTTTTCGGCCGGTGCTTTTTTCCCATTCATCCAATTGAATATCAAAAAGAACACGAGAAGATCCAATCAAGATGACATCGTCATTGGTTAAACATTTTACTTTGGCTCTTTGCACAGCCCATAAGTCTTTGTTATCATCAATATTGGGGTAAAAACCTTGTGAACGCCAGTAAAATTCCCATGCGCCCAGACTGGATGCACTCACCAGTACAGCAATGAGCAATGATTGTTTTAAATTCATTTTATATAGTTAATTGGTTAGTAGTCAAAATTGGCGCAGAGCCAATAATAAAAAAAGCAACTTTAATCTTCTTAAAGTTGCTTTTTTTTAATTATTCCGCGGTCACAGGACTTATAGTATTTACTACTTTGCAGATCTTGTTGGCCGGGAAACCACCTTGTTTGGCGTGTTCTAAAATAAGTTGTTCATCGGGTGCCAAATAAACACAATAAATTTTATCTCCGGTTACAAAACTTTCTATCCATTGAATTTCGGGGCCCAATTTGTTTAAAACGCTACAAGAAGCTTGTGAAATTCCTTTTAACTGATCTGCTGACAAATCACCGGCACCGGGGATTTCTCTCTCGATAATAAATTTAGGCATAAGATGATTATTTTTAAATAAACCCTACTCTTATGGCTTTTCGGTATTGCCCCGTTGATTTGAGTGGTTTCTGGTCTCCACTTGCAATTTGAGGTAATGGCAATTTAATACTTTTTTTTCTAATAACGCTATTTAGTTGCTATTAATCAACAACTTATAAGATAATCGGTCAAAAAAACGGTTGAGTGAATATGTTTGGTATATTTGAGTTATCGCAATCGAATTACTTTCATATGAAGAACAACAAACTTTCAAAACAACTCGAACTTACCCACGAGCAAACTTCGCCTTTGTTCCGCATCATGTTTACCCAAAACAGTCATGAGCCCAACAGAAGACATTTTGAAAATAATATTTGTGCTTTTCATATCGGAAAGGGTTACATTCTTTCGGTGGCGCATAATTTGAAAACTGAAGCTAAAATTTTTAAGTCGATTGAGGAACATATTTTTGCTCATGAGATTCTTCCTTTTTTGAATGATGCCCAAAAGCAGTTATTTCTCAAATGCTTTCTCTTAGATGAAAGTGTTCAAAAAAGATATTGGAACAGTCCTAATCCGGCTGATTATCAATTTGTAGTTGAAGCTTTAAAACAAATTAATTTTGATACCCGTTGGGTCACTTTTTTAGAGAAAAAAATCAGTCAAGCGCATTTGATTATTCAGTTTAAGGACAATCTTTTTTACAACAATCCGGAACTTACAACACATTTTTCTGCGGCTAACTATTTTGCCGAACCGGCCATCAATAGGCATACTTATTTGGTAGAAGTTGAACTAACCGAAACTTTTTATAACGATGATATAGCACTCTACAAAATCATCAATACTCCAAAAGAAGTGATAAAAGCCATTCCAAGTGTTGCTATTGATTATAGTGTTTTAAGCGATGAGCAAGCACAGTATTATTGCCTGCAAAGTTCTCCAACGAGTGAGGTAGGTAAATTGCTCAACAAAGCTCAAATTGAAGGTTATACGGAACATTTTGGTATTTTTCCGGAGCGTGTTGGCGGCAATTATATACTTGAAGGTTTGCGTTATTTGATAAAAGGCTATTTCCGTTTTGGTTCTTCGGGTGCGCCCTATTTGGTTTATGATGAATCGCAAAATGAATTTAAGGTCAATGCCATACAAAGCGAAGCCTGCCCTATTCAATTATCGATTGACAACAAACGCGATGGTAATTTCCAATATGTTAATGCCATCGCAACACCTTTGCATAACATCAGAGAAAGACTGGAATTTTATCTGAACCCATAAGAATTACTTAGCGGTACTTCTCATCACCGCCGAAGGGAAAACCACCACACTTTCTTGGCCGTTTTTATGCACACTGGCTACGCCAAAATAGTAGTTATCAATAACAATTCCCTTTAATTCAAAGGTATCGACATTACCCACAAAGCGACTATTTTCCCATTGTGGTGAAGTGGTCAGTCGCCAATAAATTTTATATCCAATCACAGAATCATCGGCTACTTTGTCCCATTTGAGCTTGGTATTAGGTTCGACAACACCACCAATAGTTACATTTTTGGGTTCGGGTGGTGACCAACCCAAACCGGCCAATACAATGGCATTGACCGCAGTAAGCTTTTTGGCATAGTCAAAATTAACCCCTTCAATAACATCGCCATACTTGACACCGTTCTCAACTCGATTATTTTGGTGTTGGCGGTTGTAATTTTCGTGTGCTTCCATAATCCGAACACCAGGATAACCCAAATCGTTAAATGGACGATGGTGACCACCGCGACCAAAACGGTCCAAGCGATAGACCATCATCGGATTCATTTCGGGCATATAAACAGTTACCGATTTGTGGATGTAACGTGCCAATTGACGGGAAATTCCGTCTACTTCGCCACCGTAAAAACGACGTTGGTTTCTTTCCTTTTCGGTTTCGGTTACGGGCGTTGGTTCTGAAAATATCCTGAAAGTCCTGTTATCGATGACACCATCAACGCCTTCAATGTTTCCAATCATGTCGTTGTTTAAAACGCCTATGATTTCCCAATTGTTCTTTTTAGCGTATTCCGCAAAACCTTTTCCGCCAAACAAACCTTGTTCTTCGCCTGAGAGTCCGAGATAAACTATACTGTTTTCAAATTGGTACTTTGATAAAACACGAGCCGCTTCTATGGTTCCGGCCATACCCGAAGCATTGTCATTGGCACCCGGCGCATCATTGGTATAATCCATGGTGTCCGAATTTCGACTGTCAATATCACCGGTCATGATGATATAACGATTCGGATATTTGGTCCCTTTTTGAATGGCTACTACATTGACCACATAAGCTTCTTTGGGAACTCTATTGCCGTCCTTAGGAGTAACCAAATCCTTTTGGTAAAAAACTTCCAAACAGTTTTTACAGTCTTTGTCAATCTTATCAAACTCCGCTTTGATCCAACGTCTGGCCGCTCCTATCCCTCGGGTTTTGGAAATGGTATCGCTAAAAGTATTTCGGGTACCAAAATCGGCTAAAGTGCGAATATCTTTTTCAAGACGTTGGGCAGAAACGGCTTCAATAATATCATACAAGCGACTATCCGTTTGGGCAGTGACTGTTATCGTAGCGGTCATTGCCAGGAGTACAAAGTACTTTTTCATTCGGTTTAAATTATAATTTTACAAAGGGTTTGGTTGCCTTTCCTTTGTCGGTTTCCAAGGCAATAAGATAATGGCCTTGCGGTAAAAAACTAACATCGGTGGCAACAGTATCGAAAGTTACTACTTTTTGTCCCATGATATTATAGATACAACCCGATTTAACAATTGTTTCAGGAGATAAAACCAAATGCAAGATATTGTTGGTCGGATTCGGGTAAACCCCAAAATCAATACTTTCATTGTCTGCCACCGATAAGGCACAAGTGTTATTGCAGTCTGTGGTTAATGTTTTGCCCGAGGTATTGAAACCAATGCCATATAATACCGCGGGATATTCTCCTTCATCATAACATATGTAATTGAGTAAAGGCGTGTTGCCAAATTCAAAATTGTGCAACGGTGGCGGTATCTGACTTCCGTTTTTAGCCAAATCATTTGAAATCACTCCGTTTTTGAGATACAAGGAAGTTAAGTACGGATTGTCTTGACACCATAAATGCCGAACATTGGTACCGCATAAATTAATTTCGGTAATAAAAGTATTGTTACACCACATTCTCCACAGCAAACTAAAACTGCTCAAATTCACCGATGTCGCTTGAATTCCGCTTATATACAAATCGGTAATTTGAGTAAAATATTCTATCCCTGATAAATTGGTAATATTACTGCCGTTAATGGTTAACCAAGTCACTTGTAAGGCTTCCAGTTGATTAATCTCTCCATCATTGTTGGTGTCAACATCTGAATCATTAATACCATCGGCGTTCGTATCAACCAAGAGTTCAGTGAGCAATAGATTTTTAAAATTGGCATCCGGAAAATTAATAACCTGTGCTGTTGCATTGAATCCAAACACTAAACAAATCCAAAAAAAATATTGTTTTATCATTATGCTAAGGATTTATAATGCATAAAGATACAAAAAAATACTACCTTTTACATCAAATAAAAAATCCGTTGGCATGGCGTACCAACGGACATTCAACAATTCAATTTATAAACAATTATAAAACTTTTAATTCGGTCATGCACTGTTTCATCATTTGATACGTGCGCTCAATATCATTGTCTAATCCTATAGAAAAACGAATTAATCCATCGGTTAATCCCATTTCTTTTTGCTCTTCTAACGGAATTTCGCTTGAGGTAGAACTTCCCGGCGCACTGAACAGTGTTTTATAAAATCCTAAACTTACTGCCAAGTAGCCCAAGTTTCGGTGTTGCATCAACTCCATTAATTCATTGGCTTTGTCTAAAGAACCAACGTCGATGGTCATCATTCCGCCAAAACCATATTCGGGATTAATCATGCTTGCATAGAGTTCATGACTCGGATGACTAGGCAATCCCGGATAAACCACTTTTAATCCATCGCTTTCAAATTTTTGAGCCAAACTCAATGCATTATGACTGTGTTGTTTCATTCGAATATGAAGGGTACGTAAATTCTTCAGAATGCTCGCCGCTCTCAAACTGTCCATGGTTGGTCCCAAAAGCATACTCGCACCATCATTAACATTTTTCAAATCATTGATAAAATCTTGCGAAGCACAAATGACCCCGCCAACGGTATCACTACTACCATTAATAAATTTGGTCAAACTGTGAATCACCACATCGGCTCCTAACTTGGCCGGTGCAACGGATAATGGCGAAAAAGTATTGTCGACCACTAATTTGATATTGTGTTCCTTGGCAATAATCGCTAAAGCTTCGATATCAGCGACTTCCAACAATGGATTGCTAACCGTTTCGCAATACAACACTTTGGTGTTTGGCGTAATCGCTGCGGTCACTTGATCTAATTTCGTAATGTCTACAAAACGGGTTTTGATGTTCCATTTCGGAAGCATGTTTTTCATAAAAGCGTAGGTTCCGCCATAAATGGTACGGCTGGAGACAATCTCGTCTCCGGCAGCACACAATTGGAGCAAAACAGGGGTAATCGCACCCATTCCTGAAGCGGATACGTTAGCACTTTCGGTGCCTTCCATAGCGGCTAAAGCTTGACCTAAGTACAAGTTCATAGGCGAGGAATGACGCGAATACAAATAACAACCTTCGGCATTCCCTTCAAAAGTATCAAACATGGTTTTGGCCGAAAGAAAAGTATAAGTAGAACTATCGGAAATCGAAGGATTCACACCACCAAATTCACCAAAGTATTGTAAATCTTGGATTTTATCGGCGGGATGGAAATCTGTATTGGTTGTTGAGTGTTGGTTGTTGGTTGTTGGGTCTATACTGTAGTTCATAAATTGGGATCATTTTTTTCTTTAACAAAATTGAACAAATACAGTAAAATTATCAATTCATATAAAAAAATATAGTTTTTAAAACTATTTAAATTTAATTTATTAGAAAATATTATTAAATTTACTCTTCATTAATAACAATTTCAGTTTTAAAAACTATTCTCAACAACCAACAACCAACAACCAACAACCAACAACCAACAACCATGGATATCATCGACAAAAAACTCCTCGCCCTACTCCAACAAGACACCAAGAAAACCACCAAAGAACTTTCGGTAAAATTGAATCTTTCGGTCACTGCTGTTTACGAGCGTATCAAGAAATTAGAGCGCGAAGGCATCATTGATAAATATGTAGCTTTACTGAATAGGAACAAAATCGACAAAGGTTTCGTGGTGTTTTGTCACATCAAGCTCATCCAACATACCAAAGAGTTTCTGACCACTTTTGAACACCAAGTCGTTAAGTTAGACGAAGTTTTAGAGTGTTTTCATGTAAGTGGTGATTACGATTATATTTTAAAAATTTGTGTCAAAAATATGGAAGCTTATCGCGAATTTATGGTCACTAAATTAACCACACTCCAGCACATCGGCAGTACACACAGTACTTTTATGATAGGCGAAGTCAAAAACACTACTGCATTTACGCTTTAAAAAGCAACTATATCTTTTAACCAAATTATTTCATTTTTTACTGAATAAAAAACTGTAATTTTGTGACGCAAAAAAAATAAAACACACTAATTCATATACTATCATGAGTTCATTTGACGTTGTCATCATAGGTTCAGGGCCGGGCGGATATGTTTCGGCTATTCGTTGTGCCCAGTTGGGTTTCAAAACCGCTATCATCGAAAAATACAGTACTTTAGGAGGTACTTGCTTAAATGTAGGTTGTATTCCATCCAAAGCACTTTTAGCTTCTTCGCATCATTATGAAGAATTGCAGCACTTTGCCGATCACGGTATCGAAGTATCCGGAAAAGTAAAAGTAAATCTCGAAAAAATGATTGCCCGAAAACAAGCCGTGGTAGATCAAACCAGTGGTGGCGTTAAGTTTTTAATGGACAAAAACAAAATCACCGTTTTTGAAGGATTGGGTTCTTTTGAAGATGCTACCCATGTGAAAGTAACCAAAGCCGACGGTACTTCAGAAGTAATCGAAGGAAAAAATATCATCATTGCTACCGGTTCCAAACCGTCAACTTTGCCTTTTATCAAAATCGATAAAGAAAGAATCATCACTTCTACCGAAGCGTTGAAATTACCTGAAGTTCCGAAACATTTAATCATCATTGGTGGTGGTGTTATCGGTATCGAATTAGGACAAGTTTATTTGCGTTTAGGTGCTCAGGTTTCGGTAATCGAATTCTTAGACCGAATCATTCCGGGTATGGATGGCGGTTTGTCGAAAGAATTGACCAAAGTCTTGAAAAAACAAGGCATGAAATTCTACACTTCTCACAAAGTAAAAGAAGTAACTCGCAAAGGTAAAAACGTAACCGTTGCTGCTGATGATGCTAAAGGCAATACGGTAACTTTCGAAGGCGATTATTGCTTGGTAGCCGTGGGACGTCGTCCTTACACCGACGGTTTAGCAGCCGATAAAGCCGGTGTAAAAGTAACCGAACGAGGTATGATTGAAGTGAATGACCATTTGCAAACCAATGTTCCGAATATCTACGCGATTGGTGATGTGGTTCGCGGTGCCATGTTGGCCCACAAAGCCGAAGAAGAAGGAACGCTTGTGGCCGAAATCTTAGCCGGTCAAAAACCTCACATCGATTACAACTTAATTCCGGGTGTTGTTTACACTTGGCCTGAAGTTGCCGCTGTCGGTAAAACCGAAGAGCAATTAAAAGCCGATGGTGTTAATTATAAAGCCGGAAGTTTCCCTTTCAAAGCCTTAGGAAGAGCGCGTGCCAGTGCTGATAACGATGGTTTTGTTAAGATTTTAGCCGATGCCAAAACAGACGAAGTATTGGGCGTTCACATGATAGGCGCTCGTTGTGCCGATTTAATTGCCGAAGCCGTAACCGCAATGGAATTCCGTGCTTCTGCTGAAGATATTTCAAGAATGTCACATGCGCATCCAACTTTTGCCGAAGCCATCAAAGAAGCCGCTTTAGCCGCTACGGATAATCGTCCGTTGCATATCTAATCAATAACGTCACTTCGAGTGATTTTGTGAAACAAAATTGTATCGAGAAGCTTTTTAAATAAGGGTTCTCGATACTTTTTTTTATTCCACTGAAGTGAAATAAAAAAACTTGAACTGACGAACTTGAGTCTGTTTTTGTTATTTAATCCTGGAAGTGGAAATTTTGATATCAGCAGTGGCCCAACTTTTAGCCAACAACCTTTCGATTTCTTTTACTTTTTGGGAGTTATTGAGTTTTTGATAAGCCAATTTCAATCCGTGTTGCGCCCAACCGTTGTTGCGGAACGTTTTCAAATCTTGCTGATAAGTCTGAATCGCTTCCTTGTAGTTTCCGGCCTCGATTTGCACCGCACCTAAATGATGCCTTACCGAAAAGAACCAATCGGGCGGTTCGTTATAATTCAATTGATCTTCAATGGCAACAGCCTCTTTGAGTGACGCAATACTCTGAGCGTATTTTCCTTCTGAGGCTAAAATTTCGCCTTTTAAAACTTTAACTGCTATCTGTAAAATATCATACATCGAATTAATTTCCCAAATGGTCATTTGCTTCATTGCCTTATCATTGGCCAGAGATTCTAATTTTTTTAATTCTGTTTTGGCTTTTGCCATATCTTTTTTACCCAAATAAGCCATCCCCTTGGCATAGTGAGCAACAGCTGAAGGATATTTCAAGGTGTCTGAGACTAACCTCATTTGCAACACTTCATCCCATTTGCCAAACTTAACAGCCACGTAGTACGGTATAACATAATAATGTTGCAAGGTTGACCAACCGGGTGCTGTCATGGTTTTAGGATGAACATGATTTGCGGTTTCGTTAGCACCATACATGGCCCATTTGTAATTCCCTTCTAAAGTTGCTGTGCCCGCCAAAAAATGAAAATTATGCGGATAATAAGCCAAAGGATAAGCGCCTTGAGCATGACACATGGTAACATAAACGCTGTCTTTTTTCACCGCATTGATATTAGCCAGAGTGCCTTTGTGGTATTCTCCCGTTCTGATATAAATATGAGAAGGCATATGAATCAAATGTCCCGAACCCGGAACCAAACCATCGTCAAAACGCTTAGCTGCTGCATTCCCTCTTTCGGGAGTGTTGGAAGATTCAACCGCATGGATATAAAAATGATTGGCGCCTACATGTTTCGGTTCCTTTTTTAATATTTGCTCCAAAAGCGTTTCAATTTCGGGTGTCCATGGTTTGGGATTTCCTTTTTTATCATACAAATCCCAAGGATGTAAATTCATAATCGATTCTACATACAAAGCATTGATATCATTATCTTCCGGATAACTTTTGGCTATTTTTTTCATCGCTTCGGAATACGCCACATCCAGTGAACTTCTGTCTTCTAACGGTTTAGCAGTATACCGTTTTGCCATGGCTTGGATTAGCGCTTTCTCTTTATCAGAAGCTTTATCGGATAATTTTATGGCTTGCTGAATAGCCTTGTAAGCTCTTTGGTAATTGTCGGGTTCCATGCCGCCGTTATAATTCGGACCCAAAACATAAGCATAACCCCAATAAGCCATAGCACAATCAGGGTCTAATTTAGAGGCGTAATAAAAAGACCGAGCTGCCTCAGCATGGTTAAATCCGTACGCCAAAGCCAATCCTTGATTAAAATACTGTTGGGCTTCTTTTTTGGAGGTAGTTATGGGATAATGAAGTACATCCATACCTTTAAATAACGGGGCTTTATTATCGCCTTGAAACCATTGGGCATCGGTAGTTTGCGGAGCGCAGCCATAAGTATCTTTGCCGGCTTTTTCCTTTTGAGGAACACTTTCCCCTTTTTTGCATGAAACGCTAAAAAAGAGAAACACTACAACAGAAAACTTTACAAAAATCTTCATAATCAATCATTTAGCATAGTCAAATATACTAAGAAAAATGACCCGAAGTATAATTCGCTTGTTATAAATCCAGTTGGTTTTGCTGAATAAAATCTTGGCAATAATCTTTAATCATTCCTCTTACCCTTCTGAATTCTTCAATCACTTCTGAGGTAGACCCTTTTACTTTGGAAGGATCGGGAAAATTGTGGTGGAACTTTTGAGCCTGAGTTGGGAAAAACGGACAACGTTCTTTGGCATTGTCACAAACCGTAATCACATAATCAAACGGAATGTCAAAATACTCGTCTACGTTATTAGAAGTGTGTTTAGAAATATCAACACCGTCTTCTTTCATGATGGCAACCGCTAGAGCATTTACCCCATGGGTTTCTACTCCGGCTGAATAGACTTTTACATTATCTGAATTGGCAAAATGCGCTAAATACCCGTGAGCCATTTGGCTGCGACAACTGTTGCCTGTACAAAGTACTAATATATTTTTCATCTTTTATTTTCTTTTAAATCCGCAAAAAAGGAAATTTTGGGTGGTGTCAAAAGGCGTTTGGTGTTCTTCAGTAAAACAGCCGGTTAGTTCAAAATCTTTTTCAAATACAAAACGCAAACTTTCCATATTGTATTGGGTGATTTCCAAACCACTGCATTTTTTGGGTCCGTTATCCGAGAAAGTACCCATGAACAACTTTCCTTCATTGGCCACAGCCTTATTTACAATTTTGACATATTTCTCAATTTGATGGGTTTGGGTCAAAAAGTGAAAACAAGCCCGGTCATGCCAAAAATCATAACGCTCAGTAGGTTCAAAATCTAGAATATCCGAAACGATAAAAGTTACTTTCGAAGCCTTATCGCCTAACCTACTCTTGATTCTTTCAATGGCTTTCGCAGAAATATCCAGTAAAGTCAGATTGGTATAACCCAAATCCAATAAAGCATCCATCAAATAACTGTCGCCACCGCCAATGTCAATGATTTTCGCATCCAAAGGCAATTGCAAAGCCGTGATAAAATCGACTGAGGTTTTGGGGTATTCTTGGTACCAACTCACCTCTTTTTCGGTTTTAGTGGAAAATACGTTTTCCCAGTGTGCTTTTCTATCCATAAAATCTAAACGTTTTTGCTAAAATATTTTTTTCTGAGCCAAAAAGCTACATTAACTAAGATGATCAAGGCCGGTACTTCTACCAAAGGCCCGATAACTCCGGCAAAAGCTTGTCCGCTATTAATGCCGAAAACCCCGATAGAAACCGCTATTGCTAACTCAAAATTATTCCCCGAAGCGGTAAACGATAAAGCCGTTGCATCTCTATAATTCGCCCCGATTTTCTTCGATACAAAAAACATCAAAAAGAACATAACGGCAAAGAATATGACTAACGGAATGGCTATTCGAATCACATCCAGAGGCAAATCGATTATCATTTCGCCTTTCAAACTAAACATCACAACTATCGTAAAAAGCAACGCAATCAGAGTAATTGGAGAAACAAAAGGAAGAAACTTTTGGTTGAAAAACTTTTCCCCCAAATATCTCTTTATCGCAAATCTGCTAACCACGGCCAAGGCAAACGGAATGCCTAAATAAATGCCTACGGTTTGAGCTATTTCAGCTACTGTTACGTTTAATTCTAATCCATCGATACCGAACAACGGCAGCATTATTTTCAAATATAAGTAAGCATATAAACTGAAAAAAAACACCTGCAGCAAACTGTTTATTCCGATTAAACCGGCGGTTAATTCTCGGTTGCCTTCGGCCAATTCGTTCCAAACAATCACCATGGCAATACAAGGCGCGATGCCAATAATGATTAAACCGGTCATATATTCGGGATAGTCTTTCAGAAAAAAGGTGGCCAATAAAAACATCAAAAACGGACCGACTATCCAAGTGATGAAAAAGGAAGCCGTGAGTAATTTAGGCTGTTTGAACATTTGCGGCACTTTAGAAAAATCGATTTTGGTCAATGGCGGATACATCATCAGGATTAATCCGATTGCCAAAGGAATATTAGTCGTTCCTGAAGAAAACGAATGGATAAAATCAGCGGAATCAGGTATAAAATACCCTATTCCAACACCAACTAACATCGCCAGAAAAATCCACAGCGTTAAAAATCGGTCTAAAAATCCTAGTCTCTTTTTCATCTGATTTGCTTAACAACAACCCGAATTAGGCGAACAACAAGAAGTTTCTTTGGGTTTCCACTCGCCTATTTTGACTTTCATTTTTTCAGGCGGAATACCGCAATTATCTTTGGCCAAGCAATCGGTTTGTTTTGAGGTCAACAGGAAATTGGTACCGTCAAAATCCAAGTTGAATTTCCCGATGGTGTCTTTCATTTGGTATTCGACTTCAATTTCGGCATCGGGCAAGGCCAATACTTTTTCCGAAAGTTCTATAATGTGTACCAACTTCTCAGGATGCAATCGATGGTCGTAATCGTTGGCTTCCCACAACTGAAAATTTATTACTTCTTCTTGGCGAACCGTACCACCGCAATCGATAAAATGTTTGGTCACTTTACCCACTTCGGTCACATGAAAATGACTCGGCACCAAATCGCCGTTAGGCAATTGAAAAGCTATAGTAGTCAAGCTTTTTAATTCGTTTTTAATTTCTGATAATTTCATTTAATATTAGATTTTAAATATTAGATATTAAATATTTAAGCCAAAATGGAAACATCTAACTTCCATCACCCGGCGTTAAACCTTTAACAACATTTACTTTTCAGCTTATGGCGAATCATGCCGAAATGGTTTTCAATTTTATTAATAGTATCCGGATTGATACAATAGCAAATGGCTGTGCCTTCAATCGTGCCTTTGATGATATTGGCGTTTTTTAGTTCCTTTAAATGTTGCGAAATCGTGGGTTGTGCCAATGGCAATTCGTTGACAATATCGCCGCAAATACAACTATCAACCGTCAATAAATAATCAACAATGGCTATTCTGGCGGGATGTGACAAGGCTTTGAACAAGGTGGCCATTTCGTTTTGTTCTATGGAAAATGATTCGGTTTTTGATGCACCCATGGTTTCTTATAATTTTTATATTGCAATATTACGATAAAACAATAATACGAACCAAATGTTTTTTAATTTATCTCAACTATCCTTTCATAATTCGTAATTCCCAATTCGTAATTCCCAATATTTTCATTACTTTTGGCAATCAAAAAAAATAAAAAATGGCAGGAATTACTTTGGGTGGAAACCCTATAAACACCAATGGTGAGTTACCAAAAACAGGCTCAAAAGCCCCTGATTTTCAATTAATAAAACAAGATTTAAGTACCGCTTCTTTGGCTGATTTTGCAGGAAGCAAATTGGTACTAAACATATTCCCAAGCATTGACACCAGCACTTGTGCTACTTCGGTAAGAACTTTTAATGCCAAAGCGAGTGCTTTGGAAAACACCAAAGTATTGTGCATTTCCCGTGATTTGCCTTTTGCCCAAAAACGTTTTTGCGGTGCCGAAGGTTTAGAAAACGTAATCAATCTTTCCGATTTTAATACCGGAAGTTTTGGTAAAGACTATGGCTTGGAAATTGCAGACGGCGTTTTCAAAGGCTTACACGCCAGAGCGGTAGTAGTAATTGACGAAAACGGAGTGGTAAAACACACCGAATTGGTTCCCGAAATTGCTGACGAACCTAACTACGAATCGGCATTGGCCGTACTATAATCAAACTTATGGCATTCGAAAAAGACAATTCCTTTATCACCGGACGGTTGAAAAGCGTGGGTTACGCTATGAAAGGCGCTATCAAACTCATCACTACCGAACACAGTGTGATGGTGCAATTTTCTTTGGCCATTATCATGATTGTTGCCGGCTTTTACTTTGACATCGACCGTTATGAATGGATGATGCAAGTACTGGCTTTCGGACTGGTTTTAGGAATTGAAAGCTTAAATACTGCCGTAGAGAAAATAGCCGACTTCATTCATCCGGAATACCATGACAAAATTGGGTTTATCAAAGACATCGCCGCAGGTGCCGTAATGTTTGCCGCCTTAGCCGCAATTGCAATTGGTTTACTCATTTATGTTCCGAAATTTATCTAATCATTCGATTTAATTTCTATTTTTATAGCGTTATACATTACCAATGGCAAAAACAGTAAAAAAGGAGACTAAAGAAAAAGATCCCAATCTGGAACTTAAAATACTAAAAACTAAAAAACAATACCGAATGCTGTTTGGTTTTGTATTGGTTTTGTTATCGATAGCTTTTTTGGTTTCTTTTATATCCTTCTTCCTGCATGGTCGCGTAGATCAAAGTGCTGTTGATGCCATCACTGACCGAAACGAAGAGGTTCAAAACTGGTTGGGCAAATTTGGCGCCTACTTGGCCGATTTGTTTATTTACCGTGGTTTTGGGATTTCCGCTTTCTTGTTTGTTAAGTTACTGTTTTTAAGCGGTGCGTTCTTGGTTTTGGATTTACCGATTCACAAATTAAAAAACACTTGGTTTTGGGATTTGTTTGCCTTAGTGGTTTTATCCATACTGTTTGGCTTCTTTGCTTATACTTTACCCGAATTGGGCGGAACCATAGGTTTTGAAATGAATTTGTTCCTGCAGGATTATATCGGTAAAACCGGAACGGCTTTATTATTGGTACTGTCTATCATTGTATACCTAATCTTCAAAATTAAAATCTCACCCGATGCTATTAAGTCTTTCTTCGAAAAGAAACACAAAGACCTCAAAGAAGACATCAGCAATATGGCCGGAGCCAATGACAAAGGCGTAGATTACAACCTGGAAGAATTTGCCGTAAAAGAAGAAACTGAGGAAGAACTCGAAGAACCTACTTTGGTAACTTCCCAATTTGAAATCAATAAGGAAACGCTAAAACCGACCATTGAACACGCTTCCGAAATTAATTTGGAACCTACGATTAAAACCGTTACGCCTACCCCACAACCGGAACCGGTAAAACAAATCATCGAAACCAATGATGAAGCTTTTGTAATTGAGCAAGCCGCTGATGAGGATGTGATGGAGGAAAATTTAGCCGCCAAATTGGTAGAAGATTTTGGTTTGTTTGACCCAACCTTAGAATTGTCTAACTACAAATTCCCAACGATTGATTTGCTCAAAGAATACACTTCTGTAGGCATTACCATCAATCAGGAAGAATTGGAAGAAAATAAAAACCGCATTGTAGAAACCTTGCGCAACTATAAAATCGATATTGCGCAAATTAAAGCTACTGTTGGTCCATCGGTTACACTTTATGAAATTGTGCCCGAAGCCGGGATTCGTATTTCTAAAATTAAAAGTTTGGAAGACGATATCGCTTTATCGCTTTCGGCCTTGGGAATCCGTATTATTGCGCCTATTCCGGGAAAAGGAACTATTGGTATTGAGGTACCGAACAAAAACCCAACCATGGTACCGATGAAGAGCGTGATTTCGGCAGCCAAATTCCAAGAAGCCGAAATGGAATTGCCTATCGCTTTAGGGAAAACCATTTCCAACGAAACCTTTGTGGTCGATTTGGCGAAAATGCCTCACCTATTGATGGCGGGTGCTACCGGACAAGGAAAATCGGTGGGATTGAATGCCGTATTGACTTCGTTGTTGTATAAAAAACATCCGGCGGAAGTGAAGTTTGTTTTGGTCGACCCAAAGAAAGTAGAGTTGACTTTATTCAACAAAATAGAGCGTCACTATTTGGCCAAATTACCCGATGTAGAAGATGCAATTATCACCGATAACACCAAAGTAATCAATACGTTAAATTCGCTTTGTTTGGAGATGGACAACCGTTATTCTTTATTAAAAGATGCCATGGTGCGTAACATCAAAGAATACAACGAGAAATTCAAAGCCCGCAAATTGAATCCGGAAAACGGTCACCGTTTCTTGCCTTATATCGTATTGGTAGTAGACGAGTTTGCCGATTTGATTATGACTGCCGGTAAAGAAGTGGAAACCCCTATCGCTCGTTTGGCCCAATTGGCCCGTGCCATCGGAATTCATTTGATTATTGCTACCCAAAGACCATCGGTGAATGTGATTACCGGTATTATCAAAGCCAACTTCCCGGCGCGTATTGCTTTTAGAGTAACTTCTAAAATTGACTCCAGAACTATTTTGGATACCCAAGGCGCTGACCAATTAATCGGTCGCGGAGATTTGCTGTATTCTAACGGGAATGATTTGGTGCGTGTGCAATGTGCCTTTGTAGACACGCCTGAAGTAGAAAAAATTGTTGACTATATAGGTTCTCAAAAAGCTTATGCCAGTGCTTACTTGCTGCCGGAATACGTTGGTGAAGAAGGCAGCGGCGTTAATTTGGAGTTTGACATCTCCGAAAGAGACAGCATGTTTAGAGAAGCCGCGGAAATTATTGTAACGGCCCAACAGGGTTCGGCATCATTATTGCAAAGAAAACTGAAACTGGGTTACAACCGCGCCGGAAGACTGATAGACCAGCTCGAAGCCGCCGGAATTGTAGGTCCGTTTGAAGGAAGTAAAGCCCGCAGTGTGAACATCACCGACCTGGCTTCTTTGGAACAATTTTTTAACAATGAACAAAATACCCAATAAAATGAACAAGATTCTATCTATTGCATTACTCCTATTGTTGAGTTTTACTGCCAATGCACAAGATAAAAAAGCCAAAGACTTGTTAGACCAAGTTACCGCTAAGGTAAAGACCTACAAAAACATCTCCATCGATTTTAAATACTCACTTTACAACAGTAAAGAAAACATCAATAAAGACAGCAAGGGCAACTTAGTGCTCGAAGGCAACAAATATGTGTTGAACTTCTTAGGCGTCACCAAAATATACGACGGCAAAAAAAGCTACACCATCGTACCCGAAGACGAAGAAGTAACCATTTCGAGTGTGAATGACAAAGATGAAAATACCGTAACGCCTGCCAAAATGCTTACCTTTTTCAATAGTGGTTACAAATACTACTGGGACATTCTTCAAGACGTAAAAGGGCGTAAAATACAGTACATCAAATTAGTGCCTACCAATGCCAAAGACCAACGCAAAGAGGTATTATTAGGCATCGATTCTCAAACCAAAAACATCTACAATGTGATTGAAATGGGCAAAAACGGGACTAAAACCACTTTGACTGTTAATTCTTTTAAAACCAATCAGCCATTATCAAAAAATCAGTTTACCTTTGCAGCGAGTAAATATCCCAATTACTACATCAACAAAATAGATTAAGCTCGAGGTGAAAATACTTGACCGGTACTTATTAAAATCTTTCCTGATTACATTTACTACGGTATTTGTAATCTTGTTTTTTATATTCGTACTCCAAGTAGTTTGGCTCTTTATCTCGGAATTGGCCGGAAAAGATTTGGATATCTTTATGATTCTAAAGTTCTTGCTGTTCAAGATGCCGAGTATCATTCCGTTAGTTTTACCGCTTTCCGTGTTGTTGGCTTCTATCATGACTTTTGGTAGCTTAGCCGAGAACTATGAGTTTGCCGCCATGAAGTCTTCAGGGATTTCTTTACAGAGAGCCATGCGCAGTCTTACTATTTTTATCCTGTTATTGAGCTTGGTGGCCTTCTTCTTTGCCAATAACGTCATTCCCTTTGCCGAATATAAATTCATCAACTTCCGAAGAAACATTGCCCAAGTAAAGCCGGCCATGGCTATAGCCGAAGGACAATTTAGTGAAGTGGGCAACTATAGCATCAAAGTAGAAAAGAAATCGGGCGACAACGGCCGATACCTTAGCCAAGTGACCATTCACAAGAAATCGTTTATGGGTTCGGGCAGCAATACGGTTATCAAAGCCAAAAAAGGAGAATTAATCAGCAGTGAAGATTCTAATGTTTTGAAACTGGTGCTTAATGACGGGAACTACTACGAAGACATTACCCCAAAGAAATTTGAAGAGCGCAACAAAATGCCTTTTGCTAAGAGTGCATTCCAACGGTATGTGATCAATATTGATTTGTCTAAACTCAACAGCACCAATTTAGACGAAGAGAAAATCACCAACA
>NZ_CAMLRU010000024.1 GCF_946482535.1 uncultured Flavobacterium sp. | reverse complement strand
TTTCTTCAAAATCTTTAACGGAACTGAATTGATAAGTAATCATTTCCTGGTCAATTTTGATTTTAAAAGTGGTCACCTCTGTTTGCGCTTTTATTTTGCTAACCGCAATAAGTATGATCAGAAAAGAGAGTATATTTTTCATAAACAGACCGAAGTTATCATAAAACAGCCCCGCTTTAAGTCGTCCAAAACATCAAAGCTAGGGCTGTAATTGGTTGGTTTTTTATACTTCTGCTTAATAACTAACCAAAATAAGCAGAACAAAATTTCAATTAATTTTCACCAAATAAGATACCACTCTTAATTTAGCTACATACTCAAGATGGTAAGTCTTGTTTTATTACCATTGTAAACTTGAATTTTTAATTGATGTAAAGTTAAAAGCTAAGGATGACAATATGTTACACAAAAAGTGTACATTTTTTGCTTAATCGAAATATCAACCTGAAGTAAAGAGACTCAAATCAGACCTTGTTTTCTGGCCTCTCTTAGGATATCTTCGTCGGTTCCTTTTTCTATATCAAAAAATTCTTTGATAAAAACTTTTCGTTTGTCAATAGCGCTTTTGGAGAGATTTAAATAATAAGGAAGGTTTTTGGTTTGCACGCCTTGACTCAGAAACATGATAATTTGGCGATTATAACCGTCTAAAACTCTTGATTTTTGTTCTACTTCTTTTGCAGCACTTATCAAAGTGTTGGTGTAATATTTCTCGCCTTGTATTACAGTGTGAAAAGCCTCTAAGAGTTCTTTGGCATTGAAATCACTTTTTACCAATATACCGTCAAGATGGCATTCTTTTAAAATATCATATAATAATAAGGACTCCGAATGAGAAGTCAACATCATCACCTTGGCTTCGGGCAAATGGGTTTTAATTAAAGGAATCAAATCTTTTCCGCAATGCAGATTTTGCTTAGGAAATGCAGGCATGGTGTAGTCTACCATCACTAAATCATATTTGGTTTTTGTGGTGGTAATTATTTTGTAGGCTGCTTCACAACTGTGGGCTTCAGTGGTGTTAACCGAATAGCCATCGGTGTTAAATGATAAAATCGATTTGTATCCTTCAATAATAGGAGGATGATCGTCAATGATTAATACAGTTACTTCCATACTCAAATTTTAGTAAATGTATTATTTTTCTTCTATATTTCCAAATAATTTCCGCCGGCTATTCGGGAGATGATTAAATCAACATTGTCTTTGTAGGATTTAGAGAATGGTAATTTAGTGGTAGAGTTTTTAATGTAACACACGGTGTTTCCGGTATGAATCCTCGATACTTGGTCAACGTTAATGATATAACTGTTGTGAATGCGAAGAAATTGGGTTTGCGGTAAAACCGTTTCAAAATGTTTCAAAGTCTTGAAGGCCGTTATCATTTCGCCATTGTTTAAATGAATATCCGTCGAATTGTTATCGGCTTCAAAATAAAGTACATCATCCGAATCAATATAACGGTAATCACCATAAGACTTGATACAAATTACCAACGATTGCTGTTTCTGTACCAAAACCTGATTTTCAACGGCTACCGGCATGGCTTTGACTTCAACATCATGTTCTGCGGTTTCCAATTCTTCGGCTAAGGTTTCATCCAATACTTCGAAAGTGGCCGCAGGGTTTTTAACTTCCATGTGTGGCAAATCAGATTTAATCGCGCGGTCAAATTTGAGAATTGCTTTTCTGAAATCATTAATGTCTAATGGTTTTAGCAAATAATCAATAACTTCATATTTTAAAGCGTCGTAAGCCAAATCTTTTTTGGCCGTGATGATAATGATTTTAGGCACCACACTCAAATAACGGTACAATTCATTGATTAAAGCCAAGGAAAGATTACTCTTTTTATCCGATGGGTCGATTTCGAGAAAAACCAGATGAGGTTGGTGTTCTAAGATTAAATTCACCCCTTCGTCATAACTGTTAGCAGATGCCACAAAAGACAAATTGCGAAAACGCTCAGCTATGGCCTGAGTTTTCGTGACATCGTCTTGATTGTCATCAATAATTATGTAAGTGTGACTCATGAACGCTTATCCGTGATTTAGGGACAGCATTTTCTGACTAAATTAACAGGTAGTTTTGGGGAAACTTGTTGTTAAACTAAATATGATTATTAAAAACCAAATCCGAAAATAAAAACGACCAAAAGTGTCGATTTTCGTTATAACGAAAATAAGGGTTCGATTTTTCAGTTTTTTAAATTGTTGACAGAAACGCCCAATCTGTTAATATGTGATTTTTATTCAAGAAGTAATCTTACAAAAATAAAAAATCCCAAAACTCACATTGGAATTTGGGATTTTATTATTGGAATTTAAAATAGTTTACATCTTCATCAACCAGTTTCGCATCGAAACTTCATTGCCGATGATAGTTCGCAATTCCGAAATCTTAACGCGGTCTTGCGCCATGCTGTCTCGGTGGCGAATCGTAACGGTTTCATCTTCTAATGTTTGGTGATCAACAGTGATACAGAATGGTGTGCCAAGCGCATCTTGTCTTCGGTAACGACGACCAACCGCATCTTTTTCGTCATAAGCCACATTGAAATCCCATTTCAAATCTTCGATGATTTTTTGGGCCACTTCCGGCAAACCGTCTTTTTTCACTAAAGGTAAAACGGCTGCTTTGGTTGGTGCCAAAACACTTGGTAAACGCAACACTGTTCTGGTTGAGCCGTCTTCCAAAGTTTCTTCTTTTAAGGAAGTAGCAAAAACCGCCAAGAACATACGGTCTAAACCAACCGAAGTTTCCACTACATAAGGAACGTAGTTCGAGTTGGTTTCATTGTCAAAATATTGTAATTTTTTACCCGAATATTGTTCGTGTGCTTTCAAATCGAAATCGGTTCTCGAGTGAATGCCTTCTAATTCTTTGAAACCAAACGGGAAATTAAATTCGATATCCGCTGCGGCATTGGCATAGTGCGCTAACTTTTCGTGGTCGTGGAAACGGTAATTCTCTTTGCCTAAACCTAAAGATAAATGCCAGTTCAAACGGGTGGTTTTCCAATACTCGTACCATTTCATTTCTTCACCCGGCTTAACGAAAAATTGCATTTCCATTTGTTCAAATTCACGCATACGGAAAATAAACTGACGGGCAACAATCTCGTTTCTAAAGGCTTTTCCGGTTTGGGCAATTCCAAAAGGAATCTTCATTCTGCCGGTTTTTTGTACGTTTAAGAAATTCACAAAAATACCTTGTGCCGTTTCCGGACGCAAGTACAAATCCATGGCATTTTCAGCAGAAGCGCCTAGTTTGGTACCAAACATCAGGTTGAATTGCTTCACATCTGTCCAGTTTCTCGAACCGGTTTCCGGATCGGCAATTTCCAATTCTTCAATCAAGGCTTTTACATCTTCTAAATCTCCTGCACCAAGCGAACGACCCATTCTTTCCAGAATTTCACGCTCTTTGGCCAAGTATTCCATCACTCGCGGATTGGTCGTTTTGTATTGCTCTTCGTCAAAAGAAGCACCAAAACGCTCGCGGGCTTTTTCAATTTCTTTTTTGGCTTTCAGGTTTAATTTTTCGGCATAATCCTCAATTAAAACGTCGGCACGGTATCTTTTTTTAGAGTCTTTGTTGTCAATCAACGGATCGTTAAACGCATCAACGTGGCCCGAAGCTTTCCAAGTGGTAGGATGCATCAAAATGGCAGCGTCTAAACCGACAATGTTTTCATGCATTTGCACCATGGCTTTCCACCAATATTCTCTAATGTTCTTTTTTAATTCGACGCCGTTTTGCGCGTAATCATAGACTGCGCTCAAACCATCATATATTTCGCTCGAAGGGAAAATGAACCCATATTCCTTAGCATGCGAAACTACATTCTTAAATAAATCTTCTTGTTTTGCCATAATGCTGCAAAAATATAAAAAGCGATGATAAAAAAAGCCTTAAAAATCAATTAGAATAGAATTTTTTTATAATTTTATGTAAGAAAATTACTTTTTTATGCTCAATCATCTGCTGAATTTATTTTTTCCAAAGGCTTGTGCAGGCTGTCATGCTATTTTACTCAGTGATGAATTGGTCATTTGTACCCAATGCCGGCATGAAATTCCGTTGACCAATCACCACAAGATTGAGGAAAATGAAATCTTTCAAAAGTTTTATGGCCGAATTCCGTTAGAGTTTGGTGCAGCGTTGTTTTATTTCCACAAAAAAGGGATTGTTCAGGAAATGATGCACCAATTAAAATACAAAGGGCATGAGGAAATAGGTGCAATGGTTGGCAATTGGTATGCTTCAGAATTAAAAGAATTGCAACCCATGCAGAACATCGACTACATCATTCCGGTTCCGTTGCACAAAAGAAGATTTCGAGAACGAGGCTACAATCAGGTAACCACATTCGGGAAAGCTTTGGCCCAAAACTTAGCAATTCCTTATGAGACAAACCTCTTGCATCGAAAACTCTACACCAAAACCCAAACCAAAAAATCACTTTTAGGCAGAGTTGAAATCAGTAAGACTATTTTCGATGTTACTTTTTCGGAAGAACATCACGGCAAACATTTTTTACTGATAGATGATGTAATCACAACCGGTTCAACTCTGGAAGCTTGCAGTAGAGAATTGCTCAAAATCCCTAATGCCAAAATCAGTATAGTCTGTATGGCCATGTCGCACAGTTAATTTTCATCTTTTTGTAAGAAATAGAAATATTTTCTTATATTCGTGTCAGATTAAACTTTAAATTTATTCTTATGAAAAAAGTATTTTTATTATTGGCCATGCTTGTTTTGTTTCAAAGTTGCTTTAGTTACAAGGCTATGGATAACAATCCTTCTTTGATGGAAACCGGAAAAACATACAAAATTGAACGAAACCATAAATACTCTAAGGTGGTTTTCTATAGTATTAAAGATAGCACTATACTAGTGAATGAAAATTTTGAGGAAAAACAAATTCCTATAAAAGACATCACCAATATCCAAAAAAGAAAATTCTCGATAGCCGAAACGGTGGGTTTCCCTTTGCTGGTAGTAGCAGGCTTAGTCGGGCTATTTGCCTTGTCTTATAACTAAACATCAAGAAAGTTGATTTAAGTAATTGGCGGGTCAAACTCTAATTTGTTAAGTTTCGACTAAAACATTTCATTCACACTAAATATAATTGTTATTTTGTGCTTTGAAAAAATGCTTTATGCCCAAAATTAATCTCAGATATTTTTCTTTACTCCTGATTTTTTTATCCATTGGTTGTGCCAAGCGTGGCTCCATAACCGGTGGTGCCAAAGATTCAATAGCACCGGTGTTGAAATCGAGTGTGCCTAAAAACTTCTCGGCTAATTTTAACGGGAAAGAAATCAAGTTGGTTTTTGATGAATACGTTAAACTCAAAAACACCAACAAGCAATTGATTATTTCGCCACCCATGAAATCTCAACCCGAGATTTTGCCCTATACCGCCAGCAAAACATTGACCATAAAAATTAAAGACACTCTACAACCCAACACTACTTACAGTTTTAATTTTGGTCAAAGTATAGAAGACAATAACGAAGGCAATCCGTATTCTCAATTCAAATATGTTTTTTCAACCGGAAGTTTTATAGATTCTTTAGCGTTGAAAGTTAAAGTAAAAGACGCCTTAGAAAAGAAAACCGACAACTTTGTTTCGGTGATGCTTTATGAAATCAACGAACAATTCAACGATTCCACCATTTACAAGGAAACGCCAAGATACATCACCAATACCTTGGATAGTTTGGAAGTGGTTACTCTGGAAAATTTGAAAGCCGGAAAATACCTTTTGTTAGCTTTGAAAGACAACGGTAACAATAAATTCAATCCGAAATCGGATAAAATAGGGTTCCAAAAACAGTACATCACCATTCCGAATGATACTATTTTTGAAGTCGAATTATTCAAGGAAACTTTACCCTTTAAAGCTTTTAAACCTACATTGGCGGCAAAATCCCGAATGGTAATGGGTTACGAAGGAAAAGGAAAAGAGGCCAAAGTAACCGTTAAAAACGGTTCGGAAATCATTCCGACTTTGGTGACCCAATTGCCCAAAAAAGATTCGTTGCAAATTTGGTTCAAACCCTTAAAAGTAGATTCGCTCCAAGTGAGTGTTGATAAACAGGATTTTAGTGTTAAAATCAAACCGGCCAAAGCAGATACCTTAAATATAAATCCTGATTTTACGGGCAATTTGCCTTTAAGAGAACGATTCTCAATCAGTAGTTCTATTCCACTGGTCAAATTTGACCAATCAAAAATAAGCATCACCAATAAAGATTCAGTTGCGGTTGATTTTACTACGGAGTATGATGATTTCAACCAAAAACTCTATTTGGATTTCAAAAGAGAACCTTTGGAAAGCTACACCATAAAAGCCCTTCCCGGCGCTATGATTGATTATTACGACGCCCAAAACGATACGCTTTCGTATAAAGTAAGTACTAAAAACCTCTCGGATTACGGGAATTTAAGAGTGATATTGGAGAACGCCAAAAAATTTCCGGTAATCGTAGAACTCACCGATAAAGACGGAAAAGTAAAATATTCCGAATTTACCGAAACCGCTACCATCAACTTCGATGCAATAGAACCGGCCAAATATACCTTGAGGATTATTTACGACGATAATAAAAACAAAATTTGGGATACCGGAAGTTATCTGGAAAAACGCCAAACCGAAGAAGTCATTTATTTCCCGAAAGAAATCGATGTCCGCGCCAATTGGGATGTCGAACAACCTTTTGATTTACGCAGTACAAAGTAAGATTTACAAAGTAATTTCAAAGGAATCTTTGTCGTCTAAAAAGGCCAATTTACTTCTCGTTTCTAACAGTTTTTCTTTATCTAATTCAAGAATAAAAACACCATCGGTTTCTTGTGGTTCCACCAAATAGTTCCCCAAAAAATCAACGGCTTGAGAATGACCAATGTATTCTAAGTTATTTTCATCTGTACCAATTCTATTCACGCCAATCGCATAACTTATATTTTCAACGGCGCGAGCTTTGAGTAAAATATCCCAGGCATTGATGCGCGGCTTTGGCCAATTAGCCACATAAATCAACAAGTCATAATTTTCAACATTTCGGGCAAAAACCGGGAAGCGCAAATCGTAGCAAATAAGCGGACAAATTCGGAACCCTTTGTACTCAATGATTAGTTTCTCTTTGCCGGCAGTGTACACCTTATTTTCTCCGGCCAAAGTAAACAAATGTCTTTTGTCATAGGTCTTGATTTCGCCATTAGGATATACAAAAACCAAGCGATTGTAATACTTTCCATTTTCTTCAATCACTAAACTTCCGGTTATGGCGCAGTCTTTGGCTTTCGCCAAATGTTGGAGCCAGGAAATGGTTTCACCGGCCATAGTTTCCGCCACCGCTTTCGGATTCATGGTAAAACCGGAAGCAAACATTTCGGGCAAGACAATCAAATCGACGTCTTCCATGAAACCCGTAATTTTTTGGACCAAATGACTTCGGTTTTCCGTTGGGTTTTCCCAAATTAAGTGCGTTTGTATTAAGGCGATTTTCATTTTAAATTTTGGCTACTTTTGGCTATTGCCTAATGCCTATTTACTTAATAGTTATTTCATCTACAAAAATAAAAGCATCGCCATTATAAGGATAACCCAAATGCCATTCCGGAAGTTTACCGTAATTGTAGGCTTTGACCTTTACATATCTTCCTTTAAGCGCTTTGGATGCGGTTAGATTGAAATCTTTGATTTGATTGTCATCAGTTTTCGGGTCAATGTCGTTCTCTACCGTTCCGGCTAAGGTAAAATTGATATTATCCGAAGAAATATAGTATTCCACTTTGGTCGGCATCAAAATCCAAGAACGTTGGTCTTGTAAAAAAGTGCTGTGAAACTCCGTTACCGTTTGTTCTTTTTGCATATCGATTACGGCTTCAAAATCTTGCGTTTGATAACCTTGCCAATCGCCTTTTCGCCAGTTGGTTGTGCCGTTAATCCCATCAAGTAAGCCATCCGGACCACCGGCATGGTATTGCGGGTTGTAGGTTGATTTGATATCAATGGTGTAATTGTTGGGTTTTTTGTAAAAAGTGGCCGAAACATTGCTACTTCTATAAGGCACTTTGTCAATCATTTCGGCATATCGTGCTTCTATAGTTGCTGTTTCTGTCAATATTATTTTTTCGCCTTGGTATTGTTTAAAAGGAACGCCTTTTTCAGCATTATAAACAATTCTATAGGAGTAATTGCCAAAATAATGCGGATGGTCTAAATCTATTTCTAACGAATCTTTAAATGATTTGCTTGCGGCGTTAATCACCGGAACAGGAACAATATTTAAACTGTTTAAAGGTTTTACCCAATTCGAATTGGTCACAGCAATGCCCAACCTTGATTTGTTTGTATTTTCAGTAAGCACCTCTGATGTTCCGTCTTCAAAATTGATTTTTACCGTTTTGAAAATAGGTTCGGTTTGTTGCCATTCCGGAGTTCCCGGGGTAACAGAGTAAATTCCCATCGAACTTAATACATACCAAGCACTCATTTGACCGCAATCTTCATTCCCAATCAAACCATCAGGGGCATTTTTGTAGAATTCGTTTAAGATGTAATGTACTTTGGCTTTGGTTTTTTCGGGTTTGCCAATGTAATTGTACAGATAAGTCATGTGATGACTCGGCTCATTCCCATGAGCATATTGCCCGATTAAGCCGGTGACATCAACTTGTTCTCGACCGGTGGTTTTGCTTTCACTGTTGAACATTTCATCGAGTTTGGCTTCAAAGTCTTCGGCTCCGCCGTAAGCTTCTATCATGCCCGGGATATCTTGCGGGACAAAAAACGAGTATTGCCACGAATTGCCTTCGGTAAAATTATTGTTGATTTCCCTTGGGTCAAAAGGTTTGTCCCAACCGCCGTTTTTCTTTGGTCGCATAAAACCGGTGTTCCAATCAAAGACATTTTTCCAGCTTTGCGATCGTTTCATGAAGTAATCGTAATCGTCTTTTTTGTCTAATATTCTCGCCATTTGGGCAATACACCAATCGTCATAAGCATATTCTACCGTTTTGGAAACGCTTTCGTGCTCGTCATCCATCGAAATAAAGCCTTGGCTTTTGTAGGCTTTCAAACCTAAATGGTCAAGCATGGCCGAATGTTTAGCGGCTTCAAAAGCTTTTTCATAATCAAAACCGGTTAAGCCTTTCGCCATAGCGTCTGCCATTACGGAAACCGAATGATACCCAATCATACAATCGGTTTCATTGGAAGCCAATTCCCAAACCGGTAATCTTCCGCCTTGTTCGTATTGTTTTAAAAAGGTATTGATAAAATCAACGGTGCGTTTCTTTTCGATTAAAGTATACAAAGGATGCGCGCCGCGGAACGTATCCCAAAGCGAAAACACCGAGTAATAATTAAAACCTTCGGCTTTGTGGATTTGATTGTCGCGACCGCGGTATTTGCCGTCGATATCCTGGGCGATATTCGGTTGCGCCATCGTGTGGTATAAAGCGGTGTAAAAAATGCTCAGTTTGTCTTTATTGGTTTCCGTAATTTCAATTTTGGCTAATTGTTGGTTCCAAAGTTGCTCTGCGGCTTCTTTGACTTTGGTAAAATTCCAGCCCGGAATTTCACTCATGTTCAACTTGGCGCCTTCATAACCGGTTGGTGATAAAGCGACTTTCACCCAAATCTTATCGCCTTTGCTGACTTTCTTAGAAAAACTCAACGCCAATTGCGTTCCTTTAAATACTTTGTCAGTAGCCGAAGCTTTTGCCGAATTATTGCTTCTGATTTTATTGATTTGCATCGGTTGGCTGAATTCAATGCGGGCAAAAACGTATTGGTCTTTAGCCCAAGCCTCGCTTCTTCGCAAGATTTCGATGGTTTTGGCATTAACAATGCGCACCTCGCCTTGCAACAATTTATCGCGGTGATTCAAGTCTAATATGATGTTGGCAGTTCCCGAATTATTAAAGGTATATTGGTGAAAACCCACACGAGTTGAAGCCGTTAGAGCCACATCAATATTGTGCTTGTCGAGTTTTACCGAATAAAATCCGGCGGAAGCTTTTTCGTTTTGGTGTGAAAAAGTTGAGCCGTAATCCTTGGCATTCAACAAAGGCGTTCCCATGGTTGGCATCAGCATGATATCACCATAATCAGTGCAACCGGTTCCGTTTAAGTGGGTATGGGAAAAGCCGTAAATGGTAGCATCATCGTAATGATAACCGGAACAGCCATCCCAACTACCGTCAATTCGGGTATCGGGTGACAATTGCACCATGCCGAAAGGCACAGTTGCACCCGGATAAGTGTGACCATGACCACCGGTACCAATCATAGGGTTGATGTATTGGTGGTAATTTTGGCCAAAAATGGAAAGCGAAAACAGTAAAAGTAAGTTTGAGAGTTGAAGTTTCATAGTGATTTGTTGTTGTTATACCAAAGATAGAAAATGCTTTTGTTAAATTTTGAGTTCGATGTAAACCGGCAAATGATCTGACGGATATTTTAAATCTTTCGAGTCGCTTAAAACTGCATATTTCTGCACTTTAAAAGGATTGTCTTTTGACAGGAAAATATAATCAATGCGTTTGGTAACGGCTTCGTTGTGTTTAAATCCATTAAAAGTGCCGCTCGGCCCGAGCGGTTTTTCTTTTGAAATATCCTGGCTGTCGAGCATTTCTTTTTTCAAATTGATGATGCGCTCTTCGGTAGGTTCCGAATTGAAATCTCCCATGAAAAACACAGGATAGTTTTTAGTGTTCAACGCTTTGATTTTGGACAGAATCAGCAGGATAGAATTGGTTCTTGCCAATTCACCCATATGGTCTAAATGGGTGTTGAAAATCCAGAAAGTTTTTTTAGTGGTAAGGTCTTTGAGCAACGCATAAGTGCAAACGCGATTCAGCGCGGCGTCCCATCCTTTGGAGATTTTGTCGGGTGTTTCCGAAAGCCAAAAGGTGTTTTCGAGCAGGACTTTGAATCGCTCTTTTTTATAAAAGAGGTTAGACGATTCTCCTTTACCGACGCCGTCTCTTCCCATGCCAACATAATTGTAATTGGGTAACAGGGTAGCAATATCAGTTACTTGATGCGGCAGAGCTTCTTGGATGCCAAAGATATCCGGTTCGTAAAAAGCGACTTGGGATGCCCAATAGTCTTTGCGGTTCGGCCAAGCATTTTCCCCGTCGGAAGCTACTTCGAGACGAATGTTGTAGGTCATTAGGGTTAGTTTTTGTGCTGATAGGGTGTTGGAAAAAGTAATCAGCAAAAGCAAGCCGGCGAAATAAGTTTTCATAGCAGAGGTTGTTTGTATCAAATATACATCTTTTCAGCAAAGTTTGCGTTAGGGATTGCAACGGCATCCTTTTAGACCTGACAGGTTTTTAAAACCTGTCAGGTCTAAAAGATATAGTGGAAAGCCCGACCCAAAGGGAAACGCCATAAAAAAAACGCATCCAAATCAATGAATGCGTTTTAATGCCTTATGCCTTTTGGCTAATGCCTATTTTATACTCGCTTTGAGGTATTCTCTGTTCATGCGCGCGATGTTTTCTAAGGAAATTCCTTTTGGACATTCTACTTCACAAGCACCGGTGTTGGTACAGTTTCCGAATCCTTCTTCGTCCATTTGGCGTACCATGTTTAAGACGCGTTGGGTAGCTTCTACTTTTCCTTGCGGTAACAAAGCGTATTGCGATACTTTGGCACCTACGAATAACATAGCCGAACCGTTTTTACAAGTCGCCACACAAGCACCGCAACCAATACAAGCGGCTGCTTCAAAAGCTCGGTCGGCGTCGTGTTTTGGAACCGGAGTTGCATTGGCATCGATGGTTCTTCCGGAAGTGTTTACAGATACGAAACCACCGGCTTGTTGGATTCTGTCGAAAGCACTTCTGTCTACCACTAAATCTTTTACTACCGGGAAGGCTTTACTTCTCCAAGGTTCGATATAAATGGTATCACCGTCGTTAAATTTACGCATGTGCAATTGACAAGTGGTTGTTCCGGTATCCGGTCCGTGTGCTCTACCGTTAATGTAAAGCGAACACATACCGCAAATACCTTCGCGACAATCGTGGTCAAAAGCCACCGGCTCTTTTTTATCGTTGATTAATTGCTCGTTCAATTGGTCTAACATTTCCAAAAAAGAACTGGCAGTAGAAACGTTATCTAATTTGTAAGTTTCTATTTGACCTTTGGCTTTGGCATTTTTTTGACGCCAAATTTTAAGGGTTATATTGATGTTTTTTGCTGCACTCATTTTTTTTTATTTAAGTGATTGGTAATTAGTGATTAGTGATTAGCTTTTTGATATTGAGTTATAAAAAGCATTTATCATTTTACTTTCTTCATTAATCAAACTAATTACATGATTAAACATATCTAAATCTTCTATAAATTCTAATTCTTTAGCGATAAGTAATTGCGTTTCTAACTCATACAAAGAACCTCTGGAAATATCGATAAAATGCCCTAGAGATTTATCGGTGTTTCTTCCGTAACCTTCTGCTATATTAGAAGGAATTGAAACAGAAGCTCTTTTAATTTGACTAGTTAATGCGTATAATTCTTCTTGTGGAAAATCTTTAGTTAACTTATAAGTAGAAATGACAATCTGAAATCCTTTTTGACAAATCAATAAATCCTTATACGATTTTATTTCACTCATTCCACTAATTACTAATTACTATTCACTAATTACTTTTATTATTTGTAATTACGAGCGGCTATTTTGATAAACTCGTATTTCAATTCTTCTTTGTGAAGCATTTCTTTGCTGATGTCGTAGCCCATGTATTCCCAAGCGCCAACGAAGGCAAAGTTTTCATCATCACGAAGGGTTTCTCCTTCTGAATCTTGGTATTCTTCACGGAAGTGACCACCACAAGATTCTTTACGTTGTAGTGCGTCCATAGCCATTAACTGACCTAAATCGATGAAGTCGGCTACGCGAAGTGCTTTTTCTAATTCAGGGTTTAATTCGTCGGCACTACCCGGAACGTAAACGTCTTTGTAGAATTCCTCTTTTAAAGCGGCTATTTCTTCGATAGCTTCTTTCAGTCCTTTTTCGTTACGAGCCATACCCACTTTATTCCACATAATCAAACCTAAACGTTTGTGGAAATGGTCAACCGATTTCGTTCCGTTATTGTTTAAGAATTTATTGATGGCGTCTTTTACGCTGTTTTCCGCTTCAACGAATTCAGGAGAATCAGTCGAAATTTTTCCGGTTCTGATTTCGTCTGCCAAATAGTTGGAAACCGTGTAAGGCAATACAAAATAACCATCGGCCAAACCTTGCATCAAGGCAGAAGCTCCTAAACGGTTAGCTCCGTGGTCAGAGAAATTGGCTTCTCCGGCAACGAAACAACCCGGGATAGTAGATTGTAAGTTGTAATCTACCCAAACACCGCCCATAGTATAGTGAACAGCAGGATAAATTTTCATTGGTGTTTCGTACGGATTCTCATCGGTGATTTTTTCATACATCGCGAAAAGGTTTCCGTATTTTTCTTCCAACCATTTTTTACCCAATTTGGTCACTTCTTCCGCTGACGGATTATGGTTTCCTTGTGAGTAAGCCGCTTGGCGACCTTTGGTTTGGATTTCTGTAGAGAAATCTAAGTAAACTCCTTCATTGGTATCGTTCGCTTCAATTCCGTGACCTTCATCACAACGCTCTTTGGCGGCTCTGGAAGCAACGTCACGCGGCACTAAGTTTCCAAAAGCCGGATATCTTCTTTCTAAGAAATAATCTCTGTCTTCTTCTTTTAATTGGGTTGGTTTTAATTTTCCGGCGCGAATGGCTTCAGCATCTTCTTTTTTCTTTGGTACCCAAATACGTCCCGAGTTTCTCAATGATTCCGACATCAAAGTCAGTTTCGATTGGTTTACCCCGTGTACCGGAATACAAGTTGGGTGAATTTGCACAAAACAAGGGTTGGCAAACAAAGCGCCTCTTTTGTGTACTTTCCAAGCGGCGGTTACGTTGCTTCCCATGGCATTAGTCGATAGGAAATATACGTTTCCGTATCCTCCGGAAGCTATGATTACGGCATGAGCCGAATGTCTTTCTAATTCTCCGGTGATTAGGTTACGAGCGATGATACCACGGGCTTTTCCGTCTACTTTTACCAAATCTAACATTTCGTGACGGTTAAACATTTGCACGTTTCCTAATCCGATTTGTCTTGATAAAGCAGAATAAGCACCCAAAAGTAACTGTTGTCCGGTTTGTCCTGCAGCGTAAAAAGTACGTTGTACTTGCGTTCCACCAAACGAACGATTGTCTAACATTCCGCCATAATCACGAGCAAAAGGAACTCCTTGAGCTACACATTGGTCAATGATATTGGCAGAAACTTCGGCCAAACGGTGAACATTAGCTTCACGGGCTCTGTAATCACCACCTTTGATAGTGTCGTAAAATAATCGGTAGGTACTGTCGCCGTCGTTTTGGTAATTTTTAGCAGCGTTAATTCCACCTTGAGCAGCGATAGAGTGTGCTCTTCTTGGCGAATCTTGGAAACAAAATGCTTTTACATTGTATCCCATTTCTCCCAAAGAAGCAGCGGCAGAAGCACCGGCCAATCCGGTTCCGACTACGATTACATCGATTTTCGGACGGTTATTCGGGGCTACTAATTTTAAATGATTTTTATGATTAGTCCATTTCTCTGAAATAGAACCTTCTGGTATTTTTGAATCTAACTTCATGATGTATACTGATGTTGATTATTTTAGAAAAAAGTGAATGTAAACCGGAATAGCAGCAAACAATAGCGGAACTACTATAGCAAATGCTTTTCCGAATCCTTTGATGGCCGGCGTATACTTAGGGTTATTCAAACCAAGTGATTGGAAAGCACTTTGGAAACCGTGAAGTAAGTGAAATGCCAAAACAAACATGGCTAAAACATAAGCGATTGTGGCAATCAACCCCGTTTTAGGGTCTTTAAAAAAGGCTACAGTAATTTTGTGTAAGTCTTTATAACCTTCACCCATTTTTACATTGGCCATTTTGTTGTAAAATTCCGTTCTGTTTCTGATTTCCAATCCCATTTGTTTCAATTGAGTGGTGTCAGTAGGGAAAAATTTTCCATTGTCTGTAGTGATGTAGTAATCCATCTTTTGACCCATCTGCTCAACAGTGATGGTTTGTAAAGGCATTTTTTCGTCAAAATGCATTACCGCCCAAAAGTTGACCATGTGCGTCACAATAAACACTAAAATCAAAGTCCCCAAAACAGCCATGTTTCTCGAAGAAAAACTACTGTTTTTGGATGGATTGTTTTTAGCATAACCAATTGGTCGCGCTTTTACGTTTTGATAAGTCAATAAAAACCCATCAACAGCATGGAAAAGAATGGAAAGGTAAGTAAGATAAGAAAGAATTTTTACTGCCGGATTAGAGGTCATGAACAACGCATACTTATTAAACGCTGATGCATCGCTAAAAATTAATTGAAGATTTCCTGCTAAGTGACCCGCTAAAAACAAGCATAAAAATAAACCTGTAAGAGCCATCCAATATTTTTTTGCCAAGGACGACTTTAAAAGTGCAGATTTTGCCATAATTGTGTATAGTTTGTTTAAAAAAATCAGACAAAAATACACCTATTTGGCATTAACTACAACCTTTTCGCTCTAATTTATAATGAATTTAAAGTGAGTTTAACAGTTGTTGATTTTCAACCGTTTAAATGGCTTTTTTGGCTCAAAAAAATTAAACAAAACTATCGAACATAGCTCGGAATCAAACCTCTTAATCCCATGTCAACTACATTTTCTCCAATCGATGGTTCAAATTTGCCGTCGGCGTTGATTTCCTGCCACTCAAAACTGTTATTGACGGAAAGCGAAAGGGTAATCACTATATCCTCTGTTTCATTGCCGTTTATTACCAAGTTATTGGCAAACTTTCCGGTCACAACACAAGTGTTTAAGTTTCTGGGAATCGGAGATGTGGCCTCAATCGGATTTGGAACGGTTGTAGTTCCGGCCGGCGCTTGTCCGGAAGAAGAGTAAGGCTGATTGTTCAGTCCAAAAGCCCAATATCCTTGTGCTTTATTGGCATTGACCTGGAAAATATTATTCCCAATATTAAACTCGCTGATATAAGTGTTAAACCCAACAAAACTGGCTAAAGTTCCGGCGTAATCTACATTTTGATGGCGAATGTTAATTTGGTAATTCTGATAAGATAAAGAAACACGCATCCATTCATAACTTCCCGAAGCCACTTGACTTAAAGGAATTTTCAGAAAAGTTTCGCCTTCCGCTACGATTTTGGATTGACTAAAATCGATTGCCGTAGCACCGCCAATATTGGTTTCCGGAGCGTGATAAAGGATGGTTCCGTTGCCCAATTGCGTGTTGGCATTCGGAGCCAATTCGATATAATGGGAGGAAATAGCATTAAAAACAGGCGATTGTGCCGCATTGCCTGAGGCTACTACTGATGGTTGTCCCAAATTGTTCAAACGAACCTGATTTTCATCAAATTGAAACTTGATAATCAGCATCGGTTCCTCCGGAGTACCATCACTGCTGCAAGAAAAGAAAGGTATCGCAGCAATAAGGAAGAGTAAAAGAAGATATACTTTTTTCATTGGATTTTTTGATTGATTTTGATTGATTTTGATTTTTTCCGCTTCGCTCCAAACAATTCGGCTTTGCCTCGGGTGATAATGTTAAGACGTTGTTAATGCGTTTTTGTTACATCTTCATCTATAACGAGAATATAGTCGGCTTTATTGTGTTCTTCTGCCGGTATTTTTTCTAAATCTTTTTGTTCCAAGGTGGCAATGGTCATTATTTGAAGGTTGGGCGTGCTTTTTTTCAAATACCAATAAATCCCCTCAAAGTTATCCGAATGGTAAGTGCCGTTGTAATGTATAAAAATCGAACCGTCATTTAAATTTTTCTGAATAAAATAAGCCATCGTAGCGTCCTTACTGGCTTGCGCTTTGGGCATATTCGGACTCGCATGATCACCCATCATTTTCATCATGTTGACATAACCCGGCAAATTTTCGTCGTAAGCAATAGGCAAAGGCGCTATCCAAGATTTTTCTTCTGAAGTCAAAGTTTCCAGGGCTTCGAATCCTTTTTTGGAAACCATAGAAGCGTATCTTCTGGGAATATTCGTGGCGATAAAAGGCAGTTTGTTTTGCTTGGCAAAATCAACCAAAGGTTTGTAATCGGTTTTATAATTGGGCCAAAGCCGCGCCGTAGAGTCTAATTTTTTCTGATTGATTTCTCCTTTCAAATATTGGTCTAAGGGCTTTTGATTATCGGCTTCTAACATTTCGGCACCTAAAACCAATGGTTTTTTTTCGGCTAAATCTTTAGTCAGTTCCAATTGTAACCAATGCACCACCGAATTGTTATGGTATTCCCCAAACAAAACTACTTGTGATTTTTCGGCCTCTTTCAAAAGTTTGCCATAGCTTACTTTTTTGCCTTTTTTATCAAACAATTGGTAAGCTTTTTTGTCTTGAGCTGATAAACCGAAACCTGTCAATAGTGCGAGAAATAATAGAGCCTTTTTCATAAAATGAATTTTGTTTAAAATTATTCATTAATCGTTGAATAAAAAAATGTGTCCCAAAAAAGAATATTTTTGTGGTCAGTATTTATGAAAACTCAAAACGACAACTCGGCTTTTTTAAACTATCTGCGTCATTTTATCAATGATACAGAACTGCATTCGGAACAACAACTTTCCGAAATAGCCAATCGTTTTAAGATTTTGACCTTAAAGAAGAACCAACTCTTAGTCGATGAAAACCAAGTCTGCCCTTATTTTTGTTATGTAGAAAGCGGGATTTTGCAGCATGCGATTTTAGTAGAAGCCGAAGAAAAAACCACTTATTTGGCCTTGCGAAACTCGGTTACTTCGTCACTCAATAGTTTTCTGAATAAAATTCCGTCTCGAAAAAGCATCAAAGCTTTGGTCGATTGCCAACTTTGGGTAATTGATTTGGAAAACTTCAAAGATTTGCAATCCAATAATCAAGCGTTTAAACAGTTTTACCACAATCTAATCGAAAAACAAATCATGCTGATTGACGATTATCGCATCGATTTATTAACGTTAACTCCGGAAGAACGCTATAAGAAACTATTGGCCACCGAACCCAAACTGTTACAAGAAGTGCCGTTGCATTATTTGGCTTCTTTCCTCGGCATTTCCAATCGCCACATGAGCCGCATCCGAAAAAACATCGGTTAATAAAAATAACGCCATTTGGCGTATGTTTGATTTTCAGCTTTCCGTAGCTTTGTGATATGCTTAGACCATTCACTTTTGGCTAATCACTAATTACTAATCACTAATTACTCATAAAATGAAATACCATCCGATAGACCGCGATTTATTCGTAAAAAACAGAGCCAAGTTCACCGCACAAATGAAACCCAACAGTGTAGCGGTTTTCAATTCAAACGATATTTATCCGGTATCTGCCGACAGCACTTTGCCTTTTGCACAACACCGAGATATTTTTTATTTAAGCGGAGTTGACCAAGAAGAAAGCATCTTGTTGCTTTTTCCCGATGCGCCTTATGAGCATTTGAAGCAAATTTTATTCTTAAAAGAAACCAACGAACACATTGCCATTTGGGAAGGCGAGAAGCTAACTAAAGACAGAGCTTTTGAAGTTTCGGGCATCAAATCGGTGATTTGGTTACAAGATTTCCATAAAACGTTGAAAGAAGTAATGGCTTACGCCGATACCATTTACATCAATACCAATGAGCATTATCGCGCCAGCATAGAAACCGAAACCCGTGAAGCCCGTTTTGTCAAATGGTGGAAAGAAAATTATCCGGCGCATAAAGTCGAAAAATCCAACCCAATTTTACAAAGATTGCGCTCGGTAAAAGAAAGCGAAGAAATCGATTTAATCCAAAAAGCCTGCGACATCACCGAAAAAGGATTCCGCAGAGTCCTCAATTTCACCAAGCCTAATGTGATGGAATACGAAATCGAAGCCGAATTCGCTCACGAATTCTTAATCAATCGTTCCAAAGGATTCGCTTACACACCAATCATCGCTTCAGGAAATAATGCCAATGTGTTGCACTACATCGAAAACAACCAACAATGCAAAGCCGGCGATTTATTGTTGTTAGACGTTGGTTCAGAATACGCCAACTATTCCAGCGACATGACCAGAACCATTCCGGTTTCAGGCAAATTCAGTGACCGACAAAAAGCGGTTTACAATGCCGTTTTAAGAGTGAAAAACGAAGCGACTAAAATGTTGGTAGTTGGCAATTATTGGAAACAATACCACGTTGAGGTAGGCAAAATCATGACTTCGGAATTACTGGGTTTAGGCCTAATCGACAAAGCCGATGTACAAAACGAAAACCCCGATTGGCCGGCGTATAAAAAATATTTCATGCACGGAACGTCACACCATATGGGCTTAGACACGCATGATTATGGACTTTTACACGAACCAATGCAAGCCAATATGGTCTTCACCGTAGAACCGGGCATCTACATTCCGGCAGAAGGTTTCGGAATCCGTATAGAAGATGATGTAGTAATCCAAGAAAAAGGAGAACCATTCAACTTAATGAGAAACATCCCGATTGAAGTGGAGGAAATTGAGAGTTTGATGAATGCTTAATTAGATAAAAGAGAATAGACAAATAGATGATAGACGGCTCACGGAAGTGGGTCGTTTTTTTGTTGTATCCTTTTGTCATTCCGACAAAGGAGGAATCTCATCATTATATTAACAACCTCACGATTATAGATATTTTCTCTTTTTAATAATTATTTTGATGAATGTGCTTTTCTCCTGGTTTACGCTATACATTCGTCATTGATGCGTCATATTTATAGCATATATATAGCGTATATATAGCGTGTTTATAGCGTATTTACTATATGTATGCCTTATGAAATCCCCATAGTTGTCAGCTAAAACCTCCTATATTTTATCAACAATCATAGGCGAATTAAAGCCTAAATCTTATTTTTGAACCTGAAACTTCAACCTTGAAACTTGAAACACCTTGTCTACAAAAACACGAAAATCTCTTTTACCGATGAAGGTAAAGGCACAGCTGTAGTGTTATTGCACGGTTTTCTCGAAAACAAAACGATGTGGAAGGCTTTTGTGCCCGAACTGTCCAAGAAACATCGCGTCATTACTGTCGACTTACTCGGTCACGGTGAAACCGAATGTCTCGGTTACGTTCACGCCATGGAAGACCAAGCCGATATGTTATACGCTTTGCTGTTGCATTTAAAAATCAGGAAAGTAGTGCTTGTTGGACATTCTATGGGCGGTTATGTGGCTTTGGCTTTCGCCGAATTGTATCCCGATCACATGAAAGGGTTATTCTTGTTGAATTCTACTTCCCGTGCCGATAGTGACGAACGCAAAACCAATCGAGACCGTGCCGTAGTTTGTGTCAAACAAAATTATGGCGCTTTTGTCAGCATGTCGATTGCCAATTTATTCGCCGAAGACAACCGCGAACGCTTAGCTGATGAAATTGAAAAGGTAAAGGAACAAGCTTTAAAAACACCATTACAAGGAATCGTCGCA
>NZ_CAMLRU010000023.1 GCF_946482535.1 uncultured Flavobacterium sp. | reverse complement strand
AGGTTCCTAAAAATAAACTTCTGGGAATATTTTTCTTCGGATCTTAATCTCTCCGGCTATAAAAGTCACATTGTTCCAAGCATCACTCGAAAATAAAGAGTTAATGATGGTTGCTCCTATCGCACCAACCAAAGCAATTCCGGTAAGCTTTGTCACCGTTACCGTTTTGGTCGTTTCATCAAAAACAGTTTTACTGGCTTCCCAAGTATTGTTGAAATTATTCAAAAAAGTATCGGTACTGAAACCTATGTACAATCCGAAACCGATTAAAGCAAATAGCGCGATTAGTTTGGCAGAGGTAAATACCAGTTGAATGACTTTCCCGTTTTTAACGCCTTTGGTGTTGATATAGGTCAGCAATACTACACTCAACATGGCTAAAACTTGGCTATTTTTAAAAACAAAACTTTCGCCCACGCGAAATATTTCTTCTTGCAAAACGGGAAAAAAGACGGCCGTATAATTGGCAAAAGTTACAGCCACCGCAGCAATAACACCGGTTTGAATTACGGTAAAAACCGTCCAGCCGTAAAGAAAAGAAGCCAATTTGCCGTAAGCTCTTTGGATGTAAACAAATTGTCCTCCGGCGGTTGGCATCATTCCCGCCAATTCGCCATAACTCAGCGCAGCCGACATGGTCAACAATCCGGTAATTAACCAAGTAATTAATATCCAGGCGGCGGAACCTAAATCGCGTGCCATGTAAACGGTAACTACAAAAATACCGGATCCTATCATGGAACCGGCAACTATACTGGTGGCGTCAATAAGCCCGAGAGAGCGTTTTAATTCGTGTTTTTGTTCTGTCATAATGTTGGTTTAGTGGTTAGTTTTGTCAAATATAGTTAAAAAGATATTGGATGTTAAAAGTAAAGGTCAGACGTTAAATATTAGTGGCTGAATGTTTAAAATGAGATGTTAGAAGCAAAATCTACTCACTATAATTTCTTCGCCTCTTCCCAAAAAATATCCATTTCTGCCAATGTCATATCTGCCAAAGGCTTACCCAACTCGGTAGCTTTGCTTTCCAAATACATGAATCTTTTCATGAATTTTTTATTGGTACGTTCCAAAGCGTCTTCGGGATTGACTTTTAGGAATCTTGCGTAGTTAATCATGGAGAATAAAACGTCTCCGAATTCGGCTTCAATTTTGTCTTGATTGCCGGCTTTGACTTCTTCTTGAAGTTCTTGTAATTCTTCTTGCACTTTGTCCCAAACCTGATGTGGTTCTTCCCAATCGAAACCTACGCCTTTTACCTTATCCTGAATTCTACTGGCTTTGACCAAAGCCGGTAAGCTTTTCGGCACACCTTCCAGTACTGATTTTTTGCCTTCTTTGAGTTTGAGTTTTTCCCAATTTTGCTTGACTTCTTCTTCATCAGCCACGACCACATCGCCATAAATATGCGGGTGACGATCGATTAATTTGTCACAAATACTATTGGCTACATCGGCTATATCAAAATCGTTGGTTTCACTTCCTATTTTGGCATAAAACACTATGTGCAATAACAAATCACCTAACTCTTTTTTAATCTCTTGCAGGTCGTTATCCAATATGGCGTCTCCCAATTCATAGGTTTCCTCAATGGTCAAATGACGAAGGCTTTCGAGCGTTTGTTTTTTATCCCACGGACATTTTTCCCGCAAGTCATCCATAATATTGAGTAATCGATTGAATGCGTCTAGTTGTTGTTGGCGGGTGTTCATTTTTGTTTTTTTTGTTTCAGGTTTAAAGTTTCAAGTTGTTCTTCAAGACTTTTTACCTATTGCCTATACTGTAAAAATAAAAAATCCTATCATTGAAATTCAACAATAGGATTGTATTTATAAAGAAGTAATTAACTATTCTTCTTTTTTGGTTTTTTTAGGAGCTTTTTTAGCCTTTACTTCTTCTACTACTTCTTCTTTGATAGCTTCTGCATTGTCAATTTTTGGCTCTTCTTTAGAAACTAAACCTTTAGCCTGAAGAATATTATACCAATTCAATACTTTTTTGATATCTGAAGCATATACTCTGTCCTCATCATAATCCGGAAGGATTTCTTTGAAATAGGCGATTAACTTTGCATTGTCTTCTTTGTGAGAAATGGCCGGACCTTCATTTTCTTTAACCGCAATAGCTCTCATGATATCGGCTAACGGTTTTTCCTCGCTGTAGGTGTACATTGAAATTTCTGAAAGCAAGCTTACATTGCTTCTCATTCCTACAGTAATTCTTTTTCCGTCCAAAAGTGATTCTGCTAAAAACCCGGAACGAGTTTGCAATTTCAATTCGAATAAACCCGGTTTTCCGGCAATAGCTAATATTTTTTCTACGTTCATTGTCTTAATTTAATTTAGGGCACAAATATAAATAAATAAAAATCCAAATTTTTAAATTCCAAATTCCAACTATTTATTTAACATTTCAGACTGAATAAAACACTCAAAATGAAAAATTTAATCTTTTGAAATTTGTCTCTTTCTTGGAATTTGGAATTTAAATTTTGGAATTTAAAAAACTATCTTCCTTTTTTATTGGCAAATTTCATTCGGTAATCAGGAAAAGCTTTGCCATCCATAATGTTTTGTAATTTCTTCTTGATGAGTGTTTTTTTCAAGGTCGAAATTTTATCCGTAAACAAAATGCCTTCGATGTGGTCGTATTCGTGTTGGATAACACGAGCAATCAATCCGTCAAACACTTCTGTTTTTTTATTGAAATCTTCATCGCAGTATTCAATCGTGATTCTTTCGTGACGGTATACATCTTCTCTCACATCAGGAATACTCAAACAACCTTCGTTGAAACCCCATTCTTCACCTTCTTCTTTCAACATTTTGGCATTGATAAAGGTTCTTTTAAAACCTTTCAATTGGGCTTGTTCTTCTTTTGATAAATCATCACTGTCACTAAAGGGTTCGGTATCGATTACAAACAATCTAATAGCCAAGCCAACTTGTGGCGCAGCCAAACCAACACCATAAGCATTGTACATGGTATCATACATGTTGGCGATAACTTCTTTTAAATTCGGATAATCGGGAGCGATTTCTTCTCCGACTTTTCTCAGAACCGGTTCACCGTATCCGTAAATAGGAATAATCATTTTAATTTTAGATTTATGATTTGAGAATTTAGATTTTTAAAAGCCTGAATTCTTCCTTCTAATTTTAACGCAGCAAAAGTAAACAAATTAAATCATTTTTCGGGTGAGATAATCTTGCAGCAGGATTGTGGCGGCAATTTCATCGACCAAACCTTTGTTTTGTCTTTGCTTTTTAGACAAACCACTGTCTATCATCGTTTGAAAAGCCATCTTTGAGGTAAACCGTTCATCAACTCTTTCGATTTTCATATCGGGAAAAGTAGTCACAAAATTGGCCACAAACTTTTCTATAATCGGAGTACTTTCCGAAGGTTGACCGTTCATTTGCTTAGGTTCACCTATCAATACTTTCGCTACCTTTTCTTTGGCAAAATAATCTTTTAAAAAAGGTATTGCAGTCTCAGACGGAATAGTCGTTAATCCCGAAGCAATGATTTGCAATTCATCGGTTACGGCAATTCCGGTGCGTTTTTTTCCATAGTCGATGGCGAGAATTCTTGGCATTTGAAATTATTTTATGGGTTCAAAGGTAGCCAAAACTTCCTTTTTCCCTTGGTGAAGCTTAAGAATATTATCCTTAATCGTATACCGTTCTGTTAGCTCCAATATTTTTGAAAAACGCGTTTCCAAATCCATTTCCGGACAAGCCATTCTGGTCATAGCCATATTTGAAAAGGTCAAACCATAAGCCGAAGGCATCACATAACTTCCCGCTATCGAATTACAGCCGGCATAAGCACTGAATCTGCCGTCTTTGGAATTCAGCTTCAGAAAATAATCTTTCTTGCCTTTTTGGTTGACAACTTTTCCGTTTAGGGTAATCAATTTCCATTTGGTTTCCGCCAAAGTCGCTTTGCCTATTGCCGGATTTACTTTTTTGATTTCTGTTTTGGCTTCAATTCTATTGTTTAAATCTACGGTCTTTTTCTCTTCGGGTGCGGTTTCAATTTCCGAGTTTTGCGTTGGCTGTTTGGCCAAAACATAGGCTGAAGCTAAATCACCCGTAATTCTTTTGCCCGACAAATCTAATTGTGTCAGCGTATTTTCGCCAACAAAATATTGATTCGGACCATTTTCAATACCTTCTAACACGATCGTATTTCCCTCTTTGTTCCAAGAAAAGTTGCCTTTTTGTTCAAATACTTTTTCGCCTTTGCCTTGGTATTTTGTTTTTATCTTATAGGTATCATTTTCATTGATACAAATCACAGTTTCCAAACCTTCACAATCGGCACAAGGTAAAATCCCTTTGTAAGTTCCGATGTAATCGAGAGAATTTTTAGCATGATGGGCCGCAATGTTATTCACAGAATCAACTTTAGCGATAGAATCTTGGGCAGTTGGTTTGCTTTCGGCTTGCTTTTGGCAACTGATAAAAAAACAGGAAGACAAACTGAATATTAAAAGTTTTGCTTTCATAAGTTAGAGATTCAGAAAGTTAAATTGGTCAAGACAAACTTACTTATTCTACCAACTACTGGTTGGAATTTAACATTTTTTTGATACAGTATCCCGATAAATAAATGCTTTGCTACTTTCCAAAATGAAACTATCTTTGCTAAAAATCAAAACAAATGTCAACACTACAAAATACTATTGAAAAAGCTTGGGATAACCGTGCTTTACTGCAAGAAGAAACTACAACTAATGCCATAAGAGAAGTCATAGCTTTATTAGACTCGGGAACTTTGCGTGTTGCAGAACCTACGGCTAACGGTTGGCAAGTAAACGAATGGGTAAAGAAAGCCGTAGTGATGTATTTTCCCATCCAAAAAATGGAAACTTGGGAAGCCGGAATTTTTGAATACCACGACAAAATGCTATTGAAAACCGGTTATGCTGAAAAAGGAATTCGTGTGGTACCACCAGCAACAGCTCGTTATGGTGCCTACATTTCTAAAGGTGTAATCTTGATGCCTAGTTATGTCAATATCGGTGCTTATGTTGATGAAGGAACTATGGTAGATACTTGGGCAACTGTTGGTAGTTGTGCCCAAATTGGTAAAGATGTTCACCTTTCCGGCGGCGTTGGTATTGGTGGTGTTTTAGAACCTTTGCAAGCTGCTCCGGTTATTATTGAAGATGGTGCTTTTATTGGTTCCCGTTGTATCGTAGTAGAAGGCGTTCATGTGGGCAAAGAAGCAGTACTTGGTGCCAATGTTTGTTTGACAGCCTCTACAAAAATCATCGATGTTACCGGTGCTGAACCTAAAGAATACAAAGGATTTGTTCCGGAACGTTCCGTGGTGATTCCGGGAAGTTACACCAAATCGTTTGCAGCCGGTGATTACCAAGTGCCTTGCGCATTGATTATCGGAACCCGCAAACCTTCAACCGATTTAAAAACTTCTCTAAACAATGCGTTAAGAGAATACGACGTAGCGGTTTAAAACAACTTCGTCCTTTTAACTTCTAACTTCAAACTTTACAATGAAAGTACTGGTAATACAAATCAAAATGATTGGCGATGTGTTGGCCAGTACTGTCATTTGTGAAACCATCAAACGGAATCATCCCGAAGCCGAAGTTCATTACCTGATTCAGAAAAACACCTTTGCCGTAGTTGATAACAATCCGTTTATAGACAAAGTGATTTTCTTTGAACCCGAGGAACACAAAGGATTTTTGAATCTTTACAAATTCGGAAAAGAACTCAAAAAAGAGCATTACGACATCGTCATTGATGCTTATTGCAAATGGGATAGTATTTTGCCCGCTTATTTTTCGGGTGCCAAAACCATTGTTGGGCATTACAAATGGTACACGACTTTCTTCTATACCAAAACCGTAGTTCCCGATGCCGATTGCAATGCAACAGCCAATGCTTACCGATTATTACTTTCAGCAACCGCTTTGGGCAAAGAAGTAGAAATGATTTATCCTCAGATTCATTTGCGTCAGGATGAAATTGAAAAAGCCAAAGCCGATATCAAAGCCAATTGCGATGCGTCGAAACCGATTTTTATGATTGGGATTTTAGGCAGCGGAAAAAATAAAAGTTTGCCACCGAAATATATGGCCGAAACTTTAGACATTATAGCCAATACGAAAGACGTGCAAATGTTGTTCAATTATATGCCGAATCAATTGGAAGAAGTAAAAGCCATTTATGATTTGTGTGCCGAAACGACTCAACATAAAATCAACCTGGAGTTTTATGCCAAAGGTTTAAGAGATTTTATCGCCCTGCAATCTCAATGCGATGCTTTAATTGGAAATGAAGGTGGCGCAACGAATATGGCCAAAGCTTTAAACGTTCCAACCTTCACGATTTACGCCCCATGGATTAATCGAACTTCTTGGAATATCAAAGAAGATACCGGCTTTTATGACATTGTTCACTTGAGCGATTACGAACCGGAATTGTATCAAAAACACGCCAAAAACTACAAAGCCTTGGCCTTTGAATGGTACAAAAAACTAAAACCGGAATTGTTTGCGGAAAAGTTAAGACAATTTGTGCTTCGCGTTACGAAGTAAACTTATCCAAATACCATTGTACTTGTTTTTCTAAACCTTTTTTGAAAGTCACTTTAGGTTCGTAACCCAATAATTTTCGGGCTTTATCAATCACTGCCGAAGTTTTTTCCTGATCGCCTTTACGAGCCGGTTTGTGATCGATAATCAAAGTTTTGTTCATGATTTCTTCCACCAAATTGATACCTTCTTGAGTAGTATGGACTTCATCAGTACCTAAATTGATGATTTCACCATTGACAATAGCTTCTTTGCCAATAATGGCAGACAATCCGTCAACAATATCACCCACGAAAGTAAAACTTCTTTCATGCTTTACACTGCCTTCAAAAAGCGGAAAAGGCTTGTCGGCATATAGATTTTCAATCAATTTAGTATACAATTTTTCCGGACGTTCTCTTGGTCCGTAAACGGAATACAATCGAATCGAACAAGCATTCAATTTGCCCAAGCGTTGCAATCCTAAAACCAATTGCTCGGCGGCTAATTTGGTACTGCCGTAAAAAGAAATCGGTTTGGCCGGTACATTTTCATCTACATTGGCTACCAAACCATAAACCGATGAAGTCGCAATATTGATAAAGGATTTTAAATTCGGATTGTATTTTTGAACGGCATCGAGTAAATTTTGCGTCGCAAAAATATTATTGGTTACATAATCACTCAAAGGCGTTTCGGCAGAAATTCCGGGTTGTGCAGCCAAGTGATAAATATAGTCGTAAGGAGTTGAAAAAACCGGTTGCAAATTGTCATTCAAATCGATTTCGATGACCTCAATGCCTTTGGCTTTCAAATCGGAGGCGTTTAAACGCTTTAGTGCCGGACTGTAATAATCATTAAAATTATCCAAACCCACGACTTCATGACCTAAATCGTGTAATTTTTCACAAAGATGTGACGCGATAAAACCTGCTGCTCCGGTGACTAATATCCTCATGAATTATTGTTGCTCTTTTTTGATACCAAATGGCGTCCAAACTATTTTTTTATCTTTTACTTCTTTGCGAATCGCCAAGTTGGCTGCCAAAGATTCGGGCGTTTTGTAACCTCTCGGATGATCTAAGTGTAACACTATGGCTTTGTGGCGAATTTGTTTGCCTTTGATACCATTATTTTCTAATCGTTCGCCAAATTCTCTGTCCGGACCACCATATTTCATACGTTCGTCGTAACCGTTAATCGCAATCATATCTTCTCTGAACCCCGACGAATTACAGTTGTTGAACGAGGCATTGGTTGGGGAAAAGAAATCTAAAATATTGGCTGATAAATCAGACGCGCCGATTTTCAGTTTGTTGGAAAGATTTAATTTATCAATGCTTTTCAGCCATTTTAAATTAAAACATCTTCCTGAGAGTATATCTTCTTTTGAAATTTCCTTGCTTAGTTTCATCGATAATTTGCAGTAACCACCGGATAGGAATCGTCCTTTTTCGGCGTATTTGACATGGATTTCAACAAAATCTTTTCTCGGAATACAATCGCCATCGGTCATCAAAATATACTCGTGAGCCGCTTCCATAATCGCCACATTCAAAATTTCCTGACGGCGGTATCCTAAATCCTCATGCCACAAATGACGCACTGGAACAGGATAATCTTTCGCATAACTGTCAATCAATTCCTTGGTCGAAGGTCCGGATCCGTCATCGGCTATAATCAATTCAAAATCTTTGTAGGTCTGAACGCTGTAGCCAATCAACACCTTTTCTAACCATTCTTCGGCATTATAAGTACTTACGATAACTGATATTTTCATATTCGGAAATTATGTTGCAAAGGTAATTATATTTTCAATTTATCAATCCCATTCTCAATTCGGATTATATGATGCTTCTTGTTATAGCGTCGAATTTCCATATTGTGCTTTATTTTTTCTTCATTGGCATAACCGCGAGCGTGATCTAAATGCAGGCAAATAGCACTGTAACGAATTTGTTTTGACAACATTCCGTTATTGAACATCCGTTCGCCCAATTCTCTGTCCATACCACCATAATCCATTTCCTCATTAAAGCCGTTGACATCTAAAATATCTTGTTTAAAACCGGAGGAATTGTGCCCGTTCCAAGAGCGTTTCGTTGGGGTAAGCCAATTCATAAAGGCCGCAAAATATTTATTATGAGTGAGCTTAGAGAGTTTAAAATTGACTTTCAATCCTTGTTTTAACAACCACGAAATTTCGAAGCATTTTTGGTTTAAAATAGCCTCATCAGAAATGGCGTTGGATATGCCCATCGGCAACTTAAAATAACCGCCGGACAGGAAATAACCCTCTTGTTTTTCTTTGACATGAACAGCTACATAGTCTTGTCGCGGAATGCAATCGCCATCGGTAAAAAGCAGGTAATCAGAGTTGGATTTCAGTATCGCTTTATTTAGAATTCTCGATTTTCGAAAGCCTTTGTCTTCGTGCCAAACGTGCACTATCGGATACGCAAATTGCCCTTGAAAAGCAGCAATGACATCAGCTGTTTCAGCTGTTGAACCATCATCGGCAATTACTACTTCGAAGTCTTTTTCGGTTTGAACGGTAAAGCCCAAAAGTACTTTGCGCAACCATGCTTCCGAGTTGTAAGTAGTAATAATGACTGATAATTTCATCTAAATATAAAAATGGAAATTACACTTTTTTTGGGCAACCTCCATTGGTTTTATGGGATATTTTTTTGAGCAATATTCTTCGTAAAAGTAACCAATTGGCTTTTAGACTCAAACAAATTGATTATTTTTGGAAAAAAAATATGATTTTTGAGCATTACCTCATCACCAGATTCAATTTAAAAAACCCCAAGTGGAAGTTCACCAAGAACAACGAATTGCTTCTGAATGACCAATGGATGGACGAAAGAATCGAACTCTTTGCCCATTTCTGTCTGCCTTCCGTAGTGGCACAGACGAATAAAAATTTCAAGTGGTTGCTCTATTTTGACACCGATACTTCCGCAAAACACAAAGAACAAATTACCCAATTAATCCAACCGCACAGCTTCATTGAAGCGCATTATATCGACGGTATGCCGATGTTAGTGGAATCCATCAGAAATTATATTTCCACCCATGTCAAAACCGATTATTTAATAACGTCCCGAATTGACAATGACGACAGCATCAGCAAACATTTTATTGATACCATACAATCCAAATTTGACCGACAAGAACATTTGGCCGTTGACGTAACCGCCGGTTATACTTTGAATTTGTCGCCAGTGATGATAGGCAAAAAAGAGCATTTGTTCAATCCGTTTATGAGTTTGATTGAGAAAAGTACGAATGCCAAAACGGTTTGGTTTTACGACCACAACATGTGGAAAAAAGAAAAAAACATCATTCATTTATCCAGCCCGAGATTGTGGATGTCTAACATTCATGAGAAAAACAAAGTCAATGAATTTGATGGTTATGGGAATGTGAGTTGGGCCAAAGTGAGTCAGGATTTTATCCTTTCACCAGAAAAGAATAGCGAAATTGCCGCCAAAATAATCCCGCAATCAAAATGGTGGTATTTGAGTTTTAAGAACCAACTTTATGTTAATTTTGGCTTTTATTTAAAACTCATCAAAAAGAAATTAGGACTTTATAAAATCAAATAACGCATGAAAATTGTAATACTCGCGGCCGGAATCGGCTCAAGACTTGGAAACCCATTCCCGAAACCGCTAACAACGCTCGATGACGGCAAAAGCATCATGGAGAAACAAATCGAAAACATCACCCAATATTTCGACATCAATGACATTTTCATCGTGGTTGGTTTTAAAAAAGAACTCATCATGGAGCGTTTTGATGAAGTGGCTTATGTGTACAACCCGTTGTTTGATTGCACCAATACGTCTAAAAGTTTGTTGAAAGTCCTCAAGAAATTCAAAAACGAACCGGTACTTTGGTTCAATGGCGATGTGGTTTTTGATGCCCAATTGTTATCCGAATTAATGCCGGCCATCAAAGAAGACAAATCATTCGTAGCAGTAAATACATCCCGCGTTTCTGACGAAGAAGTAAAATATACTTTGACCGACGGTTACATCGATGAATTGTCTAAAGTGGTGAAAAACGGTTTGGGCGAAGCGGTTGGAATTAATTTTATCAGTTCCAAAGATTTACAGTCTTTTGTAACCCGTTTGGAAGAAGTGGATGACAATGATTACTTCGAAAGAGGTTTGGAATTGGCCATCCAACAAGACAATCTTAAAATCAAACCGATAGACATTTCCAAATACGATTGTATCGAAGTGGATTTTAAAGAAGATTTGGCTAACGCGAATCAATTATTGAAAAAATAATGAGAACAGTACTCTTTTGCGAACATGCTTATGCTTTTGGGATTTTAGAACCGATAGCCGATGTCTTGAAAGCAAAGCAATACGACTATGTTTGGTTTACCACCAAAGCATTGGCCCCAAAATTTCCGTTTAAAAACGAACCGCACATCAGCAGTATGTCCGATTTGAGAAAGTTCAAAAGCGACTGTCTTTTCATCCCCGGAAATTATGCGCCTTTTTACATCCGCGGTTATAAAGCACAAGTTTTTCACGGTTTGGCCGGAGAAAAAGCCTCGCATTTTAAAGTGCGTGGTTACTTTGATGTTTACCTCACGCAAGGTCCGTATTTCACCGAAAGATTCAACCAAATCAAAGCCAAGCACAAAAACTTTGAAGTCGTGGAAACGGGTTGGTGCAAACTCGATGTCTACGAAAAAAATAAGGAAGGTTATTTAGCCGAGAAAACCGAATTACTTCAAAAACATAACGCCAAAAAATTATTGGTCTTTGCTCCTACGCACAATGTGAGCATGAACTGCGCACCATTTTTAACGGAAGAATTTGAAAAATTAGCCTCGAATAAAGACTATTTGATTGTGGTGAAATTCCACGATTTGACTAAGCCGGAAGTGATGACAGCGTACGAGGAATTAGCGTCAAAACACGACAACATCGTCATGTCAAAAGACCCGAATATCAGTAAATTGATTTACATTGGCGATTTGCTCATCAGCGATACCTCATCGGTGGTTTACGAATTTATTTTGTTAGACAAACCGGTCTTGACGTTCAAATCAAAAGCTGAAAATATCCTTTGGGACGATGCCAAAGAATACACGAACTTGGAAGAAAAAGTCCTAGAGAATCTGACTATTGACAAATTCAAAGACCAACGTGCCAAAGTCATTGCTGCTTATCATCCGTATCACGATGGCAAATCATCTCTAAGAATGATTGAAGCCGTAGAGAAAATGATAGCCGAAAAAGGCGTCCCAAAATACCGCAAAATGGGTATTGACAGAATGATCGAATCGATTAAGATTTTCAATATAAAAAATCGTTAAATGAATCTCAACGAAGAAGTACACAAAGCGTTTGAAGTCATCCAAAATGGAGGAATCATCCTCTATCCTACCGACACGGTTTGGGGCATTGGTTGTGATGCTACGAATGAAGAAGCCATCAAAAAAATCTACGCCTTAAAACAACGCGAAGAAACCAAGAGCATGATAGTGTTGATGAATGGTGAAAAAATGATGTACAATGTGTTCAAAGAAATTCCCGAAGTTGCTTGGCAAATTTTGGATTTATCCGAAAAACCAACGACCTTAATCTTGGACAATCCGCGAAATGTAGCACCAAATATCATAGCCGAAGACAAAACCTTGGGCGTTCGCATCGTGAAAGAACTGTTTTGTTTCAAATTGATGGAACGCATGAAAAGACCGTTAGTTTCCACTTCGGCCAATATTTCGGGCATGTTTACGCCAAAATCTTTTAAAGAAATTAGTCCCGAAATTGTAAATGGTGTAGACTATGTAGTAAATTTGCACCACGATAAAATTTGCGATAAACCGTCAACGATTATCAAGCTAACAAGCGATAGTCAGGTGAAGATTATTCGCAAGTAAACAATTTGAAAATTTGAAAATTAATCCATCCATTTTCAAATCTTCAAATCTTCAAATTAATTATGAATTACACCAAAGCATTAGACAATAAAATCTTCGAAATCATTTCAAAAGCTTCCCAAGAACTCAATTTGGAAAGCTACGTGATTGGTGGTTTTGTACGTGACTATTTGTTGCAACGTGATTTCAAAAAAGATATTGATATTGTAGCCGTTGGCTCAGGCATTGATTTGGCGCTGAAAGTTTCCCAATTGTTACCCAACAAACCCAAAGTGCAAGTCTTTAAAAACTATGGCACGGCGATGTTGCGTTACAAAGAAATCGATATTGAATTCGTTGGCGCGCGAAAAGAAAGTTATTCCGAAAACAGCCGAAATCCGCTAGTGGAAAACGGCACTTTAGAAGACGACCAAAACCGACGAGATTTTACCATCAATGCGTTGGCTTTTTCTTTGAATCCAAACAATTACGGCGAATTGGTAGATCCTTTCAATGGTTTAACCGATTTAGAAAACAAGCTCATCAAAACGCCTTTGGATCCGGATATTACTTATTCTGATGATCCGTTGCGGATGATGAGAGCGATTCGTTTTGCGACACAGTTGAACTTTACCATCGAAGAAAAATCTTTGCAAGCGATTGCCGATAATAAAGACCGTATCAAAATCATTTCGGGCGAAAGAATTGTAGACGAATTGAACAAAATTCTTTCCACTCCGAAACCGTCGATTGGCTTTTTGCATTTATACAATACCGGCTTACTTGAACTTATTTTACCCGAATTGACGGCGCTCAATAACGTAGAAGAAATCGAAGGTCATACCCATAAAAACAACTTCTATCACACTTTGGAAGTGGTAGATAATATCTGCCCGAATACCGATGATGTTTGGTTGCGTTGGGCGGCTTTATTGCACGACATTGGCAAAGCACCAACCAAACGTTTCAATAAAAAACAAGGCTGGACCTTTCACGGTCACGAATTTTTAGGTGGCAAAATGGTCAAGAAAATCTTTGAAAGATTGCACATGCCGTTAAACCAGAAAATGAAATTCGTGCAAAAAATGGTAATGCTAAGTTCGCGACCAATTGTTTTATCAGAAGACATTGTAACGGATTCAGCAGTTCGTAGATTGGTTTTTGATGCCGGAGAAGATGTGGATAATTTAATGACGCTTTGCGAAGCCGATATCACGACTAAGAATCCGACAAAATTCAAGAAATACCATAATAATTTCGATATCGTTCGCCGCAAGATAATTGAAGTGGAAGAAAGAGACCACGTGCGCAATTTCCAACCGCCAATTTCAGGGGAAGAAATTATGGCCATGTTCAACCTTCAACCTTCCAGAGAAATCGGTATGTTGAAAGAAGCGGTAAAAGAAGCAATTTTAGAAGGAGAAATCCCTAACGAATACCAAGCCGCATATGATTTTGTTTTGGCAAAAGCGGAAAAGATGGGTTTGAAAAAAGTAACATAATTTGGTATTAGATTAACTTTTGTTGAATGGCTAATTCGTTTTTCAATTGGTAATTTTGCAAAACATTTTATAGAAATGAAAAAAGACAAATCAGTCATTTATTGGCTACTTTCCGGTTGTGTTTTAGTGTTTATTATGGTTGTGGTTGGCGGGATTACCCGTTTAACCAATTCGGGTTTATCGATGACCGATTGGCATTTGGTTACCGATACTTTTCCGCCGATGAGCGAAGAAAAATGGCAACAAGCTTTTGACGCCTACAAGCAATTTCCTGAGTACCAAAAAATCAATATTCACAACGATTTTCAGCTGGATGATTATAAATTCATTTATTTCTGGGAATGGTTTCACCGTTTTATCGGTAGAATTATCGGTTTAGTATTTATCATTCCGTTTGTTTATTTCTTAATCAAAAAGCGAATTGATCATGCTACTTTAAAAAAATGTTTCATTCTGCTCGGAATGGGTGCTCTGCAAGGTTTCTTTGGCTGGTTTATGGTGAAAAGCGGTTTGGTTGACCGTCCCGATGTGAGTCATTTTCGTTTGGCTCTGCACTTAACTTTTGCCTTTATCACCTTTGCTTACACACTTTGGGTAGCTTTAGATTTGATTTATCCCGAAAGAAAAGAAGCCATTTTGCCTTTGAAAAAATTAGCGAGAATCACCATGTTTTTCCTAATCGCCCAAATCATCTACGGTGGTTTCGTAGCCGGATTAAACGCTGGATTGGTGCACAACCATTGGCCGTTAATGAGTGACGGACAGTTTTTTCACGATAGCATCAAACTGGAATACGACAGTTGGTTACTCCGTTTCACCGAAGGCAAAAGCGGTGTGCAATTCGTGCACAGAACCATGGCTTATGTAGTCGTTGGTTTGATATTATATCTGTATTTCAAAAGCAAAAAATATGCACTTACTGCCCAACAACAAAAAGGACTTAATGCTTTGGTGTTTTTGGTTTTTGTGCAATTCGCTTTAGGGGTATTCACTTTGCTTTACAGCGTTCCGCTTTGGTTGGGATTGACACACCAAGTGGTGGCTTTCTTTTTATTGACAGCAATGACTTATACACTGCATCGCTTGTCAAAATAATACGCATGCCCAGACTATATTGTCGCAGTTACCTTGTTTACTAACTTAAATGTCTAAACTAGCCGCACAGGATAAATTTCTAGATTTATCGGATTACGGAAGATCATTCGGGAGATTTTTCGCCAACCAATTAAAAGATTCCCGATTTACCCCTATTCATGTTACCTTACTCTTTGGGCTTTCCGGACTGATTGCGATTTATTGCATTTTGGCACACCAATACTTATTGGCCGGATTTTTTATTATCCTAAAATCCGGCATTGATGCCGCTGATGGTGAATTGGCCCGTTTAAAAAATACGCCTTCTTACTCAGGAAGATATTTGGACAGTGTATTCGATATCATATTAAATTTTATGTTTTTGATGGCGATTTGCTATGTTTCTCAAACTTCAATTTGGTTTACCCTTTTGGCTTTTATTGGCCTTCAATTGCAAGGCACTTTGTACAATTACTACTATGTGATTTTGAGAAATAAATCGGTTGGCGGGGATAGTACGAGCAAGATTTTTGAATACAAAACGCCCAAAGCTTTGCCGGGAGAAACCCAAAAATCAGTTGATATTTTGTTTCGCATTTACCAAATCGTTTACGGTACTTTTGACAAAGTCATCCATACCTTAGACTCTGAAGCTTATAAAGTCAAAACTTTTCCCAACTGGTTCATGACCATTCTTTCCGTATATGGATTAGGCTTTCAATTGTTGATTATCGCAGTAATGCTGCCAATGGGTTGGATTGAACAAATCGTGCCTTTTTTCATGGCCTATACCATGTTCCTCTTTGCCTTGATAGGCATTCGAAAGGTTTTCATTAAATAAAAAAGTCCCGAGTAAATCGGGACTTTTCGTTATGCTTTTTTCTTGGCTTTAATAGAACAACCTATCGCTTTCGTTAAATTAGGAGAAGGTTCTTTACCGCTTTCCAATGAGGCAATCGCATTTTCAAGGTATTTTTCTTTTACGGCGGAAGCATCATCTGAATTGTCATCAATCGCGCCGATGTATTTTACCACTAAGTTTTTGTCTAATAAAAATACGTGTGGTGTTTTGGTCGCGCCATATTGCGGATACACTTGTTGTCCTTCATCTACCAAATACGGAAAAGCAAATTTCTTGTCTTTGGCTTTCTCTTGCATCAACTCATAAGTATCGGCAGGCTGTACTGCCGGATCATTTGGATTGATGGCTAACAGTATGTAACCTTGTTTTTTGTATTTCTTGGCCAAATCATTGATTCGGTCTTCATACTTAATGGCAAACGGGCAAGTGTTACAGGTAAACACTACGATAAAACCTTTGGCGTCTTTGTAATCGGCCATGCTGTACATTTTGCCGTCAACAGATTTCAGTTTGAAATCGGCAGCTTTGTCTCCCGGATGGTAACCGCTGTGGGTTGAAGTTTCGCCCATAAAAAAGCTACTGACGAAAACAATTAATAAGGATAATACTTTCATGTTGAATTAATTTAGATTGATAAATGAGTTCACGTAATCGTTGAGTTCGGTAAAGTTTTCAAATTCGCGCTCGGCAAATAAGTGTTTTTTACCTTGTAGAAGTAAAGTGGCCGGAATGGCGCCCGACCAATCTTTATCGATTTTAGAAAGCCACGAATTGTAATCTTTGTCGCTTAACAATAAAACCTCAGCGGTTATTTTCTTTCTTTCTACAAACGGAATGAGCTTTTTCTCTAGGTCTTTTCGGCTGTCGAGGCTGACCAAAATGACTTTTACCTTTTTATTATCGGTGTGTAGTTTTTCAAAATAAGGCAACTCTTTGATACAAGGTGCGCACCAAGTGGCCCAAAAGTTAATCACATAAACGTTCTCATCTTCTTTGATGACCGCTTTTTCAAAATCCTCAAACTTTTCATAAACAGTGATTTGCGCCAAAGCGTTTTGGGCGAATGTCAGAGTAAAAAAAATAGATATTGAGTAAAGTAACTTCATGCGAAACAATTAAGCTTCACGAAGTTAATGAGTTAGGTTTTAGGTTGGGAAGTAGTTAACAAAATTTTACCAACTTTAACATTCCTTACCCCAACCATTCTTTAAAATCATTCACTCTTTCTCGCGCCACAATAATCTCATCGGCTTTATAGGTTGGCAAAATGACTTTGAGTCGTGAATTGCTGTGCAATTGAATTTCTTTAATCGTTTTCATCGGAATAATGAATTTGCGCGAAACTCGGTAGAAGTCTTTCGGGTCGAGTTCGGTTTCGAGTTGTTCCAAAGTATTGTCGAGCAAGTAATCGCGGTTGTCTGAAGTGTGCAAATATGTGCCTTTATTTTCGCTGAAGAAACATTCGACTTCCTCAATATTAATCATCTTCAACTGCTGGCCCATTTTGATGGTGAAGCGTTTTTTGTAAGTTCTATCAATGGGATTAACCAACATTTTTTTAATCGCCTCAAAATCTAAATTAGCAACCAAACTCTTTTGAAATTGATTTTTGAATTTTGTTATGGCAATTTCCAAATCCTCTTCGTCTATCGGTTTCAATAAATAGTCGATACTGTTTAATTTAAACGCACGTAGTGCATATTCGTCATAAGCCGTCGTGAAAATCACCGCGCTTTTGATGTCAATATTTTCAAAAATTTCAAACGACAAACCATCAGACAATTGGATGTCTAAAAAAATCAAATCGGGATGCTTGTTCGAGTTGAACCAATGAATCGATTCTTCTACAGAATGCAAAAGCGTATTGACTTGCAAACCGAGTTTTTCCACTTTGCGTTGGAGTAATCTGGCGGCCGGTTTTTCGTCTTCGATGATGATGATGTTCATGCTTTTAAGGTTCTGAGGTTCTAAGGTTCTGAGGTTCTAAGGTCTTTTTACTAAGAACCTTAGTGCCTCAGTACCTTAGCACCTAATTTTACTCCCATTTATTATTCTTCTCTTTCTCCATTAACTCCTTAATCTTTTTGTCTTCCCAGTCTTTGCCCAAAATCATGGTTGGGACAAAAACAGAGCAACCGTGAGCCAACAAACCAATCCCCCAAAAGAAAGCCGTGGCAAAATTTTTCCAATGAAAAAAGCCTTCGGAAGAATTCTGAGTGTTTACTACTAAAAGTATTATATTAATTACTACATAAACCGCAGCATGACTGTAGAAACCTTTGATTTTTTTGACTCTTTTTACCGCTTCTTGGTATTTGATTTCGTCGATATTTTCCATCACTATTCAAATTTATTTCTTTTATTTTCTTCCTCCATGAATTCTCTAATCTTTTTTTCTTCCCATTCTCGGTTCAAGAAAGGCATCCAATTGAAGACTTTTACAGCATGAAAAAACAAGCCTATTCCCCAGCCAAACAATGACCAAAAGAACCAAAGGTATTGCGGTGTGTATCTCAGATTAATAAAAATTAAAATTGCCATCACTAAAATGTAAGATGCCAAGTGGCTGTAAAAACCTTTGATTTCTTCCACTTGCTTTTTAGCGCGCTGGTATTTTTCGAAGTCGTTATTGGTTTCCATGATTAACTCCATTTGTTATTTTGATTGTTTTCTTTGTTTAATATCTCTTGTATTTTCTTTTCTTCCCACGATTTCCCGTAGCCGAAAGTTTCTAAGGCATGGAACGTTAATCCCATTCCCCAACCCAACATTGGGAACCAAAACCATTGAAAGCCGCCGGTTCTCAGATTGATAAAGATTAAAAACGGAATCACGCAACAGTACGAAATTAAGTTGCCGTAAAATCCTTTGAGCTTTTCCACTCTTTCTTTGGCTTTCCTATAAGCCATATTTTCGTTGTATATATTTTTAGTTTCCATGATGACGATTTGTTTGGTTAAAATGGGAATTTTTACTTTAAAGGTTGTTTCGGTTTGGTCGACCAAAACTTTTCGGGCGGAAATCAAAGCATAACGATTGACGATGTTCTGCAGTCCAACGCCTTTTCGGTCTTGTAAGACTTCTTTCTTTTGTAAATTATTCTCAACGATTAAGTAATTGTTTTCGATATAAATTTTGATGTGCAACGGTTTTTGTTCGCTGACCACATTGTGTTTGATGGTGTTTTCCAATAAAAGCTGTAACGATAGCGGCACTACTTTAGCTTCCGCATTATCAAATTCGGTAGGCAATTCGTAGCTGATGCTGTTTTCGAAACGCATTTTCAGCAAGTTCATATACGTTTTGGCGAAAGCCAATTCTTCTTCTACCGAAACCAATTCTTTGTCTTTTTGTTCCAATACATAGCGATAGATTTTTGACAAAGAAGTGGTGAATTTTTGGGCATTATCCGGATTTTCTTCGATTAACGAACTCAACACATTTAAGCTGTTGAACAAAAAATGCGGATCGATTTGATTCTTCAAACTTTCAAACTGTGCCGAAGCGGTTCCGGCAATGACTTTTTGCTCTTTGACTTTATTTTCGGCGTAAGCTTTGTAAAAATAAAACGCATGAAAAGCCAAAGTAACGATGAAAGTAATGATGACCGCCACCAAATAATTAGACAGTTGTTCTCGATTCAAAAAGTCTCTGAACGAAGCGCCTTCAACCAAGACATCTTCAAAAATGCGGAGCAAAAAAATAACCCCGATTGATGTCAGAAAAGAAGCCACAAAGCCAATAAAAATACGCTTCGGAGTAAATCTATCGGCTTTAAAAACTTGGTCCAAATAAATGAAAATGGCCGCATTGACAAAGTATAATGAAAATCCGTAAAGCATGTTGTAACCAAAGTTGACCAGCAAAGCATAATCAAAAGCGACTTTATTCCCCGTGATTAAGCTGATTAGCAGTAATACCAAAAAGATACTGATTGAGATGATGATGCCTCTTGGAATTTCTTTGATCAATTGTTTCATGGTTATTGTTTTTTTTAATCGAGTTTTTTTGAACCGCCTAACTTTTATTTACAATTTTTTAAGGCTTCTTGTGCTCTTTCCAATCCCCATTTTGGATGGAAAGGTGATTCAGGTTTGAAATTTTCAAATAACGGAATAGCACTTTGCAAATCTTGACATAATTTTTTCACATCGCCACCGGTCCAAGGAGCGCTATTGATTTCGAACTCGGCTTTGCAATATACCACTCTCGGATTTTCGGGCGCTATGATTTTGGCTTTGGTATATAATTCTGTCACTTTCGGAGAATACTTCATCCCGTTTACCATTGGATCCTGAACAATTAAAGCGGTGTAAATCATCGCCTGCATGACCATCAATTCTGGGTTATTTAAACTAATCATGGAAGCAGCATCTTGGGCGTTTTGTGCTTTTTCCAACAGTGCCACCACTTTAGCTTTATTGGCCGGATTAAACGCTTCTGTTGTGTTGATTAAAGCAACGTAATAATTGGGCAACCAATTAGTTTTCTCCGCAGCAGCAATGCGCTCCATTAAATCAGATGCTTCTTGCGCTTTACCTTCTCTCCAAAGTCCGAGTGACTTGGCCATTCCTTGTTCAAATTGCGTTTGTGCTCCTACTAACGAGCAAACGAAAAATGCGATAGTGGTGATAATTCTTGTCATGTCTTTTACTTTTATTTGATGATTGAAACTCTTGTTATTTTATAGTCCAAAAGTACCTTGGTTTTGATGACTGTAAAACTTATAGTTACTGAACTGTTGATTTTTGAGGATGAATTGTTTTAAGTAAAGGGATTA
>NZ_CAMLRU010000022.1 GCF_946482535.1 uncultured Flavobacterium sp. | reverse complement strand
TTTGGTTTTCATTTCCACATGGGCAATCGCCGCTATGGAAGCCAAAGCTTCTCCTCGAAACCCTTTGGTATGCAAAGAGAATAAATCTTCCGCCTGACGGATTTTAGAAGTGGCATGTCGTTCAAAACACAAACGAGAATCGGTGACACTCATGCCTACGCCGTTATCAATGACTTGTACCAATGATTTTCCGGCGTCTTTAATAATTAGCTTGATATCAGTAGCTTTGGCATCGACAGCATTTTCCAACAGCTCTTTGACTACCGAAGCCGGTCTTTGGACCACTTCACCCGCAGCAATTTGATTGGCAACGTGATCCGGAAGTAATTGAATTATACTCGACATTCTTTTTTTAAGTATTCAGTGTTCAGTTATTAGTATTCAGTATTTGGGCAACCGAAGTAAGCAAATTTAAGGAAAAAGTATTGGGATTTATAGTTAATACTTCCCTAAAAATAAAAAACCTATTCACAGTGGAATAGGCTTCTGTTTTTATCTTGAAAAGAAATACTATTACATTGTTCTTCTTCTTAAATCAGCCATTTTTATAGCTGCAATAGCCGCTTCAGTTCCTTTGTTACCGTGAATACCGCCACTTCTGTCGATAGATTGTTGTTCGTTATTATCGGTCAATAAACAAAAGATAACCGGCACATCGGTTTGCACATTCAAATCTTTGATGCCTTGGGTTACGCCTTCGCACACAAATTCAAAATGCATGGTTTCACCTTTAATCACACAGCCGATGGTGATGACCACATCGACTTCTTGCGTCACTATCATGCGTTGTGCTCCGTAAATCAATTCAAAACTTCCGGGTACATTCCAACGAATGAGATTTTCGGGCAAAGCGCCACAGTCTAATAATGCGGCTTCGGCACCATTATACAAACCGTTGGTGATGTGTTCGTTCCATTCTGAAACTACAATTCCAAACCGAAAATCTTTCGCATTAGGCAGCGTACTTTTATCGTAGTTGGACAAATTCTTATTTGCAGTCGCCATAATTTTATTGTTTAAAATAAAAAAGGATTAAAGATAGCATCCTTAATCCTTTTATAAAATATTTTTTTTTGTTTTATTGTGCTAAACCAATTAAACCGTCGATTTGTTGTGCTTCAGGAGTAGCCTCAAAGTTTTCTTTGATTTCGGTGAAATATTTCAAAGCATCCGCTTTGTTTCCTAAAGCCAAAGCTGTTTTTCCGGCTTTTAATAAATATCTTGGTCTGGTGAAATCATTTTGACTGGCATCTGCCGCTTTCAAATAGAACTCTAAAGCTTCTTTTTGTTTGTTTTGTTGGGCATAAGCATCTCCGATAGCGCCTTTGGCTAAAGTGCTTAACATCATATCTTCTGAAGAAAACTTCTCTAAACTACTGATAGCTTCAGCATATTTCCCTGTATTAAGGTATGCGATTCCCGCATAGTAGTTCGCTAAATTTCCGGCATCCGTTCCTGAATACTCTTCAGCAATTCTGATTACCCCGAATTTACCTTCGGAACCGTTTAATACTAAATTGAATAAAGAATCAGCTTTGACATCACCATCAACCGCTTTTTGGAAGTTTTGTTGTGCTACGAATAATTCATCGGCTGCTGTTTGTTGGTTGGGTTCAGCTATAAATTTCTCATAAGCAAAATAACCTACCACAGCCACAACAACGGCTCCAAGGAAACCTAAAATAAACTTCTGGTTTTTAGCAATAAAATCTTCGGCTCTCGAAGCTGATTGATCTAACGTATCAAATGCTTTTGCAGTGGTACTGTCTTTCTCATCAACGTTTACGTCTTCGATAAAAGTATTATCTAATTTTTCAGCTTTTTCTTTTGGTGCTTTATATCCTCTTTTGTTAAAAGTTGCCATCTATTTTTAATTTAGTGTGCGCAAAAATAAAATTTTTATTCAAACCGACACAAAAAAAATTGATTTAATATTTAATCCTGCCGAAATTATTTTTCTCGATTATTTTGAATAATTTGCACCTCTTTAGTTTAGGCCTTAATTTTAAACAAAAACCAAATTGTTTTTAAAGCGAATTTCAGTACTCAATTATAAAAATTTTTCAGACGCTACCTTCGAATTTGATACCAAAATCAATTGCTTCGTGGGTAAAAACGGTATTGGAAAAACCAATCTGTTAGACGCCATTTATCATTTGGCCAACGGAAAAAGTTATTTCAATCCGCTGGCAGTGCAAAACATCAAACACGGAGAAGAGTTTTTTGTGGTGGATGGCGAATTTGAAAAAAATGAGCGCTCCGAACAAATTCTATGCAGTTTAAAAAAAGGCCAAAAGAAAATCTTAAAACGCAACAGCAAGCTCTATGAAAAATTCTCTGACCACATCGGTTTTATTCCGTTGGTGATTATTTCTCCGGCCGATAGGGATTTAATCATAGAAGGTAGTGAAACCCGAAGAAAATTCATGGACAGTGTGATTTCACAATTGGACAATACCTATTTGCAACAACTCATCCAATACCAAAAAATCATCAGCCAGCGCAATGCCTTGCTAAAATATTTTGCGCTGAATCACGTTTTTGAAAAAGAAACTTTAAGCATCTACAATGAGCAATTGGACGTACTTGGCAAAGCCATTTTCAACAAAAGGGAAAAATTTTTAACCGAGTTCATTCCGATTTTTAACAAATACCATCAAGACATTACCCAATCGGCCGAAACCGTTCAATTGGTTTACCAAAGCGATTTGTTCGAAAAAGACACCTTGACACTATTAGAAGAAAATCTCAGCAAAGACAGGGCTTTACAATATACTTCGGTAGGCGTTCACAAAGATGACTTGTCTTTTGAAATCGACCATTTTCCCATTAAAAAATTCGGCTCACAAGGACAACAGAAATCTTTTCTGATTGCTTTGAAATTGGCCCAATTTGATTTTGTCAAAAAACAAAGCGGTGAAAAACCCATTTTGCTCTTTGATGACATTTTTGACAAGCTCGATGAATTTCGTGTCAGCAAGATTATTGAAATGGTGAACAACGAAGAATTCGGGCAATTATTCATTTCCGACACACATCCGGAGCGCACGGAAAACATCGTAAAAACGACTCATCAGAGTTATAAAATATTTAATTTGTAGTGTTGTTCTATTTTGTAATTTAGCTGAAAAATTGCAACGCATGAAATCTAAATTACTTTCCCTACTATTATTGAGTTTCTTATTCTTAAGCTGTCAAGGACAAACTTCTCCGGCTGTCAAAACCGTTGATGTGGAAACCTTCGCCCAAAAACTCAGCACAACTCCAAATCCACAATTATTAGACGTTAGAACTCCTGCAGAATTCAGTGGCGAACATATAGACAATGCTGTGAATGTGAATTGGAATGCCGATGATTTTGTGGCCAAAGCCAATCAGTATGACAAGACCAAACCCATCTTTGTTTATTGTAAAGTAGGTGGCCGAAGTGGCCAAGCGGCAAATAAATTGGCGGAATTGGGTTTCAAAGAAATCTACAATTTGGATGGCGGTATTATGAAATGGAATGCTTCAGGAAAAGTTCAAAAAACTGAAAAAATTATTGGGATTTGTGACCAAGAATACAAGGAGTTGGTGAGTTCAAGCAAGCGTGTTATGATTGATTTTAATGCCAAATGGTGTGCGCCTTGTCAAAAGATGAAACCTTATATAATCAAGCTTCAAACTGAATTAAAAGACCAAATCAAAATTGTACAATTGGATGCCGATGAAAATAAAACCATTGTTGACCAACTGAAATTAGAAGGCCTACCGGTAATTATTGTTTACGAAAACGGACAAGAAGTTTGGCGCAATATGGGTTACATTTCGGAAGAAGAACTTAGAAAACACTTGTAGTATGATAACCAAAGAAGCCCTTCATTTTCTGGAAGATTTAATAGCCAACAACAATACCGATTGGATGCATGCCAATAAAAAAAGGTATGAGAACTATAAAAAAGACTATCATGCTTTTATAGCTTCACTTTTGGCAGAAATGAAGCCCTTGGACAAAACCTTGGAACCGTTGGAAGTTAAAAACTGTACCTTCAGAATCAATCGCGACATTCGTTTTTCTAAAGACAAGTCTCCTTACAAAACCAATATGGGCGTTTGGTTTACCCAAAATAAATTCCGAAAAAACAGTCCGGGTTATTATGTGCATTTTGAAAAAGGAAATTCCTTCATCGCCGGCGGTGTTTGGTGTCCGGAACCTGAGGAATTAAAAAAAATCCGCAAAGAAATTGCTTTTTTCAACGAAGATTTGGAAGCGATTGTCAATGATAAAAACTTTAAAAAAGAATTCAAAACAATAACCCGAGACGAAAGCAACACCTTAAAAAAAGCTCCGAAAGATTTCGACCCGAATCATCCGGCCATTGAATTTTTGAAACTGAAAAGCTTTACGGCTTCCGCCAAAATTGACGATGCGCTTTTTACCGACAAAGATTTCAGCAAAACTGTAGCGCAGAAACTCATAGCCTTGAAACCTTTAAATGATTTTTTAAACCGAGCTTTGGAAACCGAAGACTAAACTTGAATGGCAAAAAAAAGAATACTCTTTTTAGGTGAAACTTACCGCGCTGATGCCATCACTTGGATGAATGGTCTCAAGGAATTTGGCGATTTCGAAATCGTAACTTGGGAATTGCAAACCAAAAGCCACGGCTTGTACAGACTGGTTAGATTGTTAGAATTGACCAAGGCCTTTTTAACCATCAAAGGCATCGCCAAAAAATTCAATCCCGACATGGTCATTGCCGAGCGAACTACCAGTTACGGTTATTTGGCAGCGCTGTCCGGAATTAAGCCCATAGCTATCGCCCAACAAGGAATAACCGATTTGTGGCCGGAGAATTCACTTTCTTATCCCTTTAAAAAAGTTATTCAAAAATATGCTTATCAAAAAGCCGATTTGATTCATGCTTGGGGCAAGGTGATGGCCGATCACATGCAGGAAAGTGGTGTAAACATGAAAAAAGTAATGATTTTGCCCAAAGGAATTAATTTGGCACTGTTTAAATTCAACAATACTCAAAACAGTGAAATGATTAATGCCATAGTTACCCGTTCACTGCATCCGGAATACCAACATGATTTAATTTTAAAAGCTTTTTCTTACTTAAAAAAAAATCAGGTTCCTTTTAAACTAACCCTCATTGGAGACGGAATCGAATTAAAAAAATTGCAAACTTTAGCCAGGGAATTAAACCTCGAAAAAGAAGTTATTTTCACAGGAAGAATTGACAATCAAGAGATTCCTGCTTATTTACATAACGCTAATTTCTATATTAGTATGCCTACTACCGAGGGCGTTTCGGCTTCTCTTTTTGAAGCAATGGCTTGCGGTTGCTTTCCAATTGTAAGTGATTTACCCGGCAATAATTATTTGATACAACAAAAAGTTAACGGAATACTTGTAGCTTCCGAAAATGCCACTAAATTAGCCGACGAATTACAGTGGGCATTTCAAAACAAAGAACTAACCCAAAAAGCAGTTCTAGCCAATAGAAAGTTTGTTGAAGAAAATGCCAACTACGAAATCAACATGAAGAGAATAGCATTAAAATACCACGATTTGATCTCAGCTACAACAGCTGCCGTATAGTTTTATGTGTGGCATTAACGGAATTTTACATTTAGATTACAAACCGGTTGATCAAAATCAATTGGTAAAAATGCGCGATATCTTAGAGCACCGCGGCCCGGATGATAAAGGCATTTATCTCCAAAACAATATAGGCTTAGGACACAGAAGACTTTCCATTATTGACACTTCAAAGGCCGGACACCAACCGTTTGTTTCTGAAAGCGGAAGGTATATCATCGTTTTTAATGGCGAAATTTACAATTACCAATCTTTTTATCCCGAATTAAAAAGCAAAGGAATTACTTTAAAATCGGGTTCAGATACCGAGGTATTGCTTAAGCTTTATGAATTATACGGCATGGACATGCTACACCGTTTGAACGGCATGTTTGCTTTTGCCATTTGGGACACTACAGAAAAAAAACTAACGCTTTGTCGAGACAGAATGGGTGTAAAACCTTTGTACTACACCATTCACCAAAACACACTGTTTTTTGCCTCCGAACAAAAAGCCCTTTTTGCTGCCGGCGTTCCGCTTGAAATATCCGAAAACGGCTTGGAAGAGTACATTTTCAATCGTTTTGTGGCAGGTGAAAGCACACTTTATCAAGGGATAAAAAAGTTGCTTCCGGGTCACTACATGATAATTGACGAAAAAGGTAAAAGCAGCACCACGAGATGGTGGAATTTGAAAGAGCAAATTCAAAACCACCATCCTATCAGCAATCCGAAAAAATGGTTTGAAGAAACTTTCTTTGATTCGGTTAAACTCCGCATGGTCAGTGATGTTCCTGTTGGCGTTTTACTCAGCGGCGGATTGGATTCTTGCTCTATTTTATCAGCTTTGTACCATCAAAATTTCAAAGACATTCAGACGTTCAATATCAGCTTTTCGGAAGAAGAACACAATGAGTATCATTTGGCCAAAAAAATTACTGAAGAGTACCAATACATTTTGAACCACACTCAGCTCGAGAATGAAAATTTGTACCAAAATTTAATTGAAACCTCCTATTTTCAGGACGAGCCTATCATGCACCTCAATGAGCCGCATTTATTGGCGATTGCTAAATTGGCAAAACCCAAAGTTAAAGTATTGCTCTCGGGTGAAGGTGCTGATGAATTGATGGGCGGTTATGTGCGTTATAAAGCTTTAAAAAATCCGTCTTTACTAAAAATCATTTCACAGATTTCAAAGTTTGAAACATTTAATAAAAGACCACGCTACGATAAACTTTTGCGATACTCAAAAATCAACAGCGATAGTGATTTGGTTATTTTTAATGGTTCCAATGTGTATCCGGAAGACATTAACTTGTTTTACGGCAACAAAAAAAAACCCGAGAATGAATACCGTCATCAAATATTAAAAGAAGCCGAAGAGCTTTATCCTAAAAATTTACAACGTCAGGCATTATATTTCGACCAACACACCTATTTATGTTCATTATTAGACCGAAATGACCGTTGTACCATGGGAACTTCCATCGAATGCCGCGAACCTTTTTTAGACCAAAGATTGGTGGCCGGATTGGGAACTTTAGACGACAAATGGATGTTTACCGGTAAAAAAGGAAAATTCATTCTCAAAACCACTATGCAAGATAAACTTCCTAAAGAGATAGTCGATTTCAGAAAGATTGGTTTGAGTGCGCCTTGGGGTAGTTATTTGTTGAAATTTCCGAGATTCACCGACGAACTGGAAAATTTTGCCCAAAGCGATATTTTCAACATGCCTTATATGGAAAACATTGACGGACAGAAATTGGTGGCCGAAATCCGAAAAGGAAATACCAAGATTTTACCCTATGCCATGCCTTTATTTATGTTGCACAAATGGCAAAAACATTACTATAATAAATTCATTTGAAAGGATTGTTTACTTTTGTAAACCTTAAGCCCGATTTTAAATGATGACTATCCAACATAATATCTCTTTAAAAAAATACAATACTTTCGGCATTGAAGCCAAAGCCCAACAGTTTGTTGCTGTTCATACCGTAGCAGAATTAAAAACCGTTTTACAGGAAAATGCCAATCAAAAAAAATTCATTCTCGGTGGCGGAAGCAATATGCTTTTAACCCAAGATATTCAAGCTTTGGTCATTCATGTTGACCTAAAAGGAAGACGTATTGTAAAAGAAGATGAAGATTTTGTTTGGGTAGAAAGTATGGCCGGTGAAAATTGGCATGAATTCGTACTATGGACTATTGACCAAAACTTTGGCGGATTAGAAAATATGTCTCTGATTCCGGGAAATGTAGGTACGACTCCAGTGCAAAACATTGGTGCTTACGGCACCGAAATCAAAGATACTTTTGTATCATGTGAAGCGGTAAATATTGCTTCACAAGAAAATAAAACCTTTACCAAAGAAGACTGTAAATTTGGTTACAGAGAAAGCGTATTTAAGCAGGAAGCCAAAGACCAATTTGTGATTACTTCAGTAGTTTTTAAACTCACCAAACACAACCACAAAATCAATACGTCATATGGCGATATCACTAAGGAATTGGAAAAACAAAACGTAGTTACTCCAACATTAAAAGATGTTTCCAATGCGGTAATTGCCATCCGCCAAAGCAAACTACCCGATCCGAAAGAACTGGGCAACAGCGGTAGTTTCTTTAAGAATCCGGTTATTTCTAAAGCCGCTTACGAAAAAGCCCATGCTTTACATCCTGATATGCCGCATTATGTAGTATCGGAAACCGAAGTCAAAGTTCCTGCCGGATGGTTAATAGAACGCGCCGGATTCAAGGGCAAACGCTTTGGTGATGCCGGAATTCATAAAAACCAAGCGCTGGTTTTGGTTAATTACGGAAACGCTACAGGTCAAGAAATTTTGGCGGTTTCAAAAGACATACAAGCGACCATTTTAAAAGAATTCGGTATCGCTATTGAAGCCGAAGTAAATGTAATTTAGAAAGCGAAAAAGGATCAGGGAAAAGGGATAAGTTTCTAATCGCATATAAAAATCACCTGTATCTTTTTTATTTATTCCTAATTAGTATGAAAGTAATCCTGGAAACCCATCGTTGTTATCTAAGAGAATTATCGGTCGATGATGCCCAACATTTCTTTGATTTGAATGCTGATGAAGAAGTGATTAAATACACCGGAGATAAAGCTTTTTCTAATGTGGCAGAAGCCAAATCTTTTTTGCAAAATTACCATCAGTATGAACTTTACGGCTATGGTCGTTGGGCAGTAATTGACAAAACGAATGACGATTTTTTAGGCTGGTGCGGATTAAAATATTCTCCCGATTTAGAAGAAGTAGATTTAGGGTTTCGATTCTTTAAAAGATATTGGAACCAAGGGTATGCCACTGAAACCGCCAAAGCTTGTATAGATTATGGTTTCCATCATTTGCAACTAACTAAAATAGTAGGAAGAGCTATGAAAGCAAATATCGGTTCCGTCAAAGTTTTGGAAAAAGTAGGTCTGACATTTGTGGGCAAATTTGAGTTCGATTTACACGAAGGCGTTTTATACCAAATAGAAAACAAACAATAATTATGTACATTCCGGATTTATATAAAAACGAAAACCAAGAAGAGATTCAAAACTTCATCCACCAAAACGGCTTTGCGATTTTAGTCAATCAAACCGATGGAAAACTCTGGGCAACCCATATTCCGTTAGTGTTAGACATGAATGATAAAGACAAGCAAATATTGGTTGGACACGTTTCCAAACTTAATCCGCAAGCGGAGAGTTTTAAAAGTAATGATGACGTTTTGGCAATATTTTCGGGTGCGCATGCTTATATTTCTTCTTCCTGGTATGACCATGAAAATGTACCAACCTGGAATTATCTCGCGGTGCATGTTTACGGAAAAGTGACTATTTACAATCACGAACAAGCGGTGAATTCGCTTAAAAAGTTAGTCGATAAATACGAAGCCAAATCCGAAAAACCCGTTCGTATCGAAAATTTATCCCAAAAAACCATGCGCGAAGCTCGCGGGATTATCGCTTTTGAAATAGAAATCACCGGGATAGAAGCGCAAAAAAAATTATCCCAAAACCGCGATGATAAAAACTACCAAAACATCATTGCCGAATTAGAAAAAAGCAATGAGCATCAGGCTATTGACATTGCAAAAGCCATGAAAAAAAACCGATAGGAATTTGTTGAAAATCCCTTGATTATTGCGGTTAGAATAACTACATTTGCACACCTTTTTAAAGTCAAAAAAAGCCTATGTTATTAGCTCTATTCTGTCTATTTATTGCCGTTGTTGTTATTCAGTTCTTGTATTATATTGTAGTATTTGGCAAGTTCTCCTTTGCTAAACCGCAAACTGCAACCCCGAAGAGAGTTCCGATTTCAGTCATTGTTTGTGCCAAAAATGAAGAAGAAAACGTAAAGAAATTTGTCCCGCTTTTAGCCGAACAAAACTACCATACTTTTGAAATTGTACTGATTGACGATGCTTCGAGCGATAATACCTTAGAGATTTTTGAAGCCTTTGAAAAGCAATATCCCAATATTAAATTGGTTAAAGTAGAAAATAACGAAGCATTTTGGGGCAATAAAAAATTTGCCTTGACCCTCGGCATCAAAGCTGCCAAATACGAATACTTGCTTTTCACGGATGCCGATTGTTATCCGACTTCAAAAGATTGGATTACGAGCATGAGTTCACAATTTACTGCTCAAAAGAATATTGTTTTGGGCTATGGTGCTTATGAAAAAATAGCCAATTCGTTTTTAAATAAAATCATTCGTTTTGAAACCTTACTAACGGCAACTCAATATTTTGCTTGGGCCAAAATGGGCAAACCTTATATGGGCGTAGGACGCAATATGGCTTACAAAAGAGAAGAGTTTTTCAAAGTACGCGGCTTTATGGATCATATGAAAATCCGTTCCGGGGATGATGATTTGTTTATCAACCAAGCCGCAACCGGGGAAAACACCACTATTTGTTACATGCAAGACAGCTTTACCTATTCGGAACCTAAAAAAACTTTTAAAGAATGGTTTACCCAAAAACGCCGACACGTATCAACTGCAAAGCATTACAAGCTATTTGACCGCAACCAATTGGGTTTATTTTACGCTTCGCAATTGTTGTTTTTGTTATTACCTATAGTATTGTTGGCTTTTCAATTCCAATGGATTGCTGTAGTAAGCATCATCGGTTTCCGCTATTTATTTGCTTGGCTGACCATGGGATTTGCGGCCGGTAAATTAAAAGAAAAAGATGTGATGTATTGGTTCCCAATCATAGAAATTTTTCTGATTTTCACCCAACTGAATGTATTCATCACCAATACGTTCTCAAAACCGGTGCATTGGAAATAAACAAATACATAGAGAAAGCTAAGAAAGGCGACCAAGTGGCGTTTACCTTTTTGCTCGACCATTATTGGAACGAAGTATACGGCTTTATGCTGAAACGCACCGAAAACGAAACCGATTCGGAAGACATCACCATAGAAACTTTCTCTAAAGCTTTTGACAAAATTGCGACCTACAACCCCGAATTTCAATTCAACACTTGGTTGATTGCCATTGCTAAAAATGTGCATATCGATATGCTTCGCAAAAAGAAATCTACCGTATTTGTGGAAATCACCGATGAAGAAGACCAACAGGCCTACAATATTGCCGACAGTTCTCCATCGGCAGAAGATGAATTGATCACAGAACAAAACCTGTCTCGCCTACTCCAATTCATCAAAGAATTAAAACCACATTATCAAGAAGTGATACAGTTGCGCTACTTTCAGGAAATGAGTTATCAGGAAATTGCCGAGCAGTTGAATGAGCCTTTGAGTAACGTTAAAATCAAATTGCTTCGCGCCAAAAAACTATTGGCAGAAATCATCGAAAGCAAAAAATAATTCTTTCTATTTTTCAAAATTTATTTAAAGCTTCCCAACCTTTTTGGGAGATTGCTGCTCTATATAGTTAAATATTTAACATTATTTATACTATTTAAATAATTCCTGCGTTATAACATTAAACACCTTGCTTATGTAGTATAAATACTTAACTCTAAAACCATTTAATCATGTCAAACGTTAGTATTTATGAAAAAAACTGGATCAACCTGGTTTTTGAAGGCAAAAATAAAGCCTACGGTGCCTACCAATTGCGTCAAGAGAATGCCAAAACTTCTCTCATAGCCCTAATCGGCGGTGTTACTTTCTTTTTAGCAGCCATTGGTGGCGGTCTTTTTTTAACTTCCTTTAGTGATGTTCCTGTTGACGGACCGGTAATTGTGATTGATGACAGCCCAATTACACCGGTTGATTTAACTCAAAAAGAAGAAGTAGAAAAGCAGGCAGCTCCTAAAAATGAGCAACAAGCTCCCAGCAGTAACGAACCGGACAATCTTTCCAATATGGTTGTTACCGAGACTGAGCGAGCCACAGACAATGTTCCGACCAACAATGAACTCAGAGAAACGCCTCCACCATCAGAAGGAAACGGAACCGGTACTATTCCAACTACATCCGGTAATGAAGGCGGTGGTAATGACTCTGAAAATGTTCCAAGCAGTCCGGGTTATGAAACCACCAACAATCTTGATGTGCTGCCCAAATATCCGGGCGGAATAGAAAAATTTTATGATTATGTGGCCCGTAAATTTGCAAGATTGGAAATTGACGACAATGGAGAAGTCACCATGAGTGTAATCGTTTCCTTTGTCATAGAAACTGACGGAACTTTGACTGACATCAAGGCACTGCGAGGAAACAGTAAGGAAGTGGAAAATGAAGCTATCCGTTTACTTAAAGCTTCAAGAGTAAAATGGGAACCGGGTATTAAAAACGGAAAACCGGTAAGAACCCTATTTATGCTTCCTATAAAAGTTAAACTTTAATTCCTTAAAACCGCCTCAAAAATGAGGCGGTTTTTTGTTAACAAAAGTTGGAAAGATTAACATCGATTTAGAATTTAAAGGTTTTAATTTCGGTTAAATATTGGTATTATTGCATTCATGAAGTTTACCCTGATTTCCTTTTTTCTGACTACCCTTTTGTACTTCTCCGGACCTACAGCGGGGATTCGTTATTTTATTTCTGAAAACAAAACCAACTCTGACACCAGTTTGATTACTATTCCGTTTAACGTCAAATTTGGATTGGTTTCTGACGATTATATCATCGAAAAAAAGGTGAAGATTGATTCTTTTTACAATAAGTTTATCAATTCGCCTTACTACAGCGGAAGTTTTTTGGTGGCCAAAAACGGGCGAATCATTTATGAAGATTACAAGGGGTTTTCCAATGCCAAAACCGGCAAAAAAATAAATGCTAACACTGCTATTCATCTGGCTTCGGTTAGTAAAGTTTTGACGGCCGTGGCCATCTTAAAATTGGTACAAGAAGACAATTTAATGCTTGACCAAAAAGTAACCGATTGGATTCCGAAATTCCCTTATAAAAACACAACAATCAGAACATTGTTGAACCATCGAAGCGGTTTACCACACTACTCCAACTTTCCGGGCATCATGAAAAAAGCTTGGAATCGAAAAAAAGTGTTGACCAATCAGGATATCTTGGATTTAATGATCAAACAAAAATTCAGACCTATTTTTGCCGATAACACCCGATTTGATTATTGTAATACCAATTATGTTATTTTGGCTTTAATCATTGAAAGAGCTACCGGCCAAAACTATCGCGAGGCTATGCAAAGCTTGATTTTCAAACCGCTTGGTATGACCAAAACTTTTGTATTTAACTATGAAACCGATAAAGATACCGTTTGTAAATCTTACCGAGGAAGTAACATTTTCCCTTGGGATCAATATGACAATTTGTATGGCGATAAAAACATTTACTCTACACCGAGAGATTTGGTGAAGTTTGATTTGGCCACGTATTCCCCTGATTTTATCAAACCCGAATTATTACAAGAAGCCTATTTCGGTTATAGTGCTGTTAAGGTCGCTAAACCCATAAAAGACTACGGATTAGGTATGCGCATGCGATTCTTACCTCCTAACGGAGAAAAAATGGTTTACCACAACGGTTGGTGGCATGGTAATAACACCTCTTTTGTACCGGTAAAAAAAGATACCGTGACCGTAATTTGTTTGGGCAATAAATATTCCAACCGACCTTATGCTACTTTAAGCATGGTGAGTAGTCTTTTTTATAAAAAGAAAACCGAAATAGAAACGCCGGTACCGGCTGAGTTGGAAATCGGAGAATAGGTTGTTCTAAATTTTAACTTCGGGAACCAAGTAAATACCATCATCTTTAATCTCGATGCGTTTTTCTTTGTAAAGTGCACCTATCGCTTTTTTGAAGGTCTTTTTACTCATTTTTAGAACCGTTTTAATGTCTTCCGGATGACTGTTGTCATTGAGTCTTAAAAAACCTCTGCTGGCTCTTAGTTCGTTAAGTATTTTCTCGGCATTCGGCTCTACATTACGGTAACCGAATTTATGCAAAGTAACATCTATTTTATTATCGGGACGAATGGCTTTAATATAGCCGGTCATGCGGTCGCCCGGCTTAATATCTTCGTAAACTTGGTCTTTGTAAAGCAATCCTTTGTGTTGGTCATTAACAATGACATTGATACCCACTTCAGTAATGTGAGAGATGATTAAATCAACTTCGTCACCAACAGCAACGGTCAAATTCTCATTGCTCAAAAACTGATTGGTTTTACTTGAAGCTACAATCCTGTTGGTCTTTTCATCTATATAAGCAAAGACCAAATAGCGTTTGCCTTTTTCCATCGGTCGGGCTTGTTCTTTGAAAGGCACGAAAATATCTTTTTCCAAACCCCAATCGAGAAAAGCACCAAATTTGTTGATATAATTCACACGCAACAAACCAAACTCATCCATCAAAATATAAGGTTCCAAAGTGGTGGCCACCGGTCTTTCTTCGTGGTCGAGATAAACAAACACAATTATTTCATCGCCTATCGCATATTCCTTGGGTACATATTTCAACGGAAGCAAAACATCAGTTGTGCCGTCGGTTAAAAAAAGTCCCACTTTGGTTTCACGGGCAATGGTTAGTGTATTGTAATATCCTATTTTCATTTTGAGTGGCGGTAATTTACTGTTGCAAAGATAGCGAAATTAGAAACTTGAATTTGAATAATAAAAAATGTAGTTTTACTAAGTGTAACAAAACCATCACTTGCACTACTAACGGGCTATGAGTGACAACCTAGAACAATCATTTGTAAAACAGCTGAAGGAGAACCAGAACATTATCCACAAGATATGTCGGTTATACACCAATGGCGAAGATGCCCACAACGATTTGTTTCAGGAAATTACCATTCAGCTATGGAAAGCCTTTCCAAAGTTTAGAGGCGAATCTAAATTCTCTACTTGGGCCTATCGCGTGGCACTGAATACCGCCATCACGCTCTACCGAAAAAGTACGCGAACGGTTTCAACCATTACTTACGAAGGACAAAAACATTTCTTAAGTCAGGAAGATTACAATTTAGAAGAAGAAGAACAAATCAAATTGATGTACCAAGCAGTGCAACAGTTGAATGATATTGAGAAAGCTTTGGTTTTCCTCTATTTAGAAGACAAAGATTACTCCGAAATATCGGAAACATTGGGGATTAGCGAAGTCAATGCCCGTGTTAAAATGAACAGAATTAAAGGAAAATTAAAAAAGATATTAAATCCCTAAGGATTATGGAAGAGTTGGATTTATTAAAAAAAGCTTGGAAAAAAGATACCCATTCTTTTGAACAAGTGACCGAAAACGAAATTTACAACATGCTGCATAGGAAGTCATCCTCTATTGTAAAATGGATATTGGTGATAAGCATATTGGAGTTTGCTTTGTGGGCTTTAGTTAGCGTATTATTTAATACCGATGACGCCATAAAGAGTTTACATGCAGAGAATTTTGCCGTTTATCTCAAAATATTAACCTACGTTAATTACATTGTGATTGTGTTCTTTATTTATAGTTTCTATCGAAATTACGCTAAGATTTCTACCATTACATCGACCAAAAAGTTGATGCAAGATATTATACGAACTCGAAAAACCGTTCAAAATTATGTTTGGTACAACTTGTTTATGATCTTCATCAGTACAATTTTGGGTTTTGTTATGGCCTTTGTTTACAACCCTAAAATGGAACCGCTGAAGTATAAAATTGCCCATGAAGAAAGCTATTATACCTTAACAATAACCATTTGTATGATCATAGCCACTGTGATAGTATTTGTTGGTGGATTTTGGTTAATTTACCGACTGATTTACGGTATATTGTTGCGCAAACTCAACGCCAACTATAAAGAACTCAAAAAAATAGATTTGTAATATGAAAAAAATCCTGCTGTTTGTTTGTTCACTTTTTATTGGTTTGGCTTATGGCCAAAAGAATGAAAACTCACTATTGTGGAAAATCACCGGAAACGGCTTATCTAAACCATCGTATTTATTCGGAACCATTCATATTACTTGTGATGCTGCTCTATCGGATAAAGTGAAAAAAGCCCTCGACAACACAGAACAATTGTGCTTGGAACTCGACATGGACGATGCTTCAATGCAAGGGGAAATGCTAAAAAGCATGCTCATGAAAGATGGCGTAACGCTAAAATCCTTGGCTACAGAAGCCGATTTTAAAATAGTCGACACTTTCTTAACCAACAACGTTGGGTATTCTGCCGAAATACTAAATCCGGTAAAACCGTTTATGATTTCCACTATGTTGTATCCCAAAATGTTGGGCTGCGAAATGCAATCAGTAGAAACCGAATTGATGGAAATAGCCAAATCGCAAAACGAAGAAATTATTGGTTTAGAAACCGTAGGCGAGCAATTGGCCGTTTTTGATGCCATTCCGTATCAAGAACAAATGAACGAATTGGTGATTACCGCTAAAGACAATATGCAACGCGATAAAACAGAGCTTACCGAAATGATGGCGCTCTACAAAACCGAAGATGTAGAAGCCATGGTAGCTTTTACCGAAAAATCCCCTAATGTGATGACTTCCAAATACAGCGACATCATGCTCAAAAACAGAAACCAAAACTGGATTAGTCGCATTGAAAAAATTGCTAAAGGCAAACCTACATTCTTTGGAGTTGGTGCCGCACACTTAGGCGGAAATGAAGGCGTAATTGCTCTGCTTAGAAAAGCCGGTTTTACAGTTGAAGCGGTGAATTAAGTTAGGGATAAAGGATAAATAAAAGGGATAAGTTAGGAATGGCTTATCTCTTTTTATTTGATGTTAAAAAAATCACTGTAAAAACTGGATTTTTTTATAACTACACTTCATTATCTTCTTTTTCAATTTGCCATTTACGCAGTTTGTTGAGGCGTTCTTGTTCGGCCAATTCTTCGGCAGGAATTACCTTTAAGAAAGAAGGATGTTGCTCTATGGCGTATTCAACTTTTTCTACAATTTGTTCTATCGTTTCGTTGTCATAATCAATAACCAAAGGTTCTTTGATAATGAAAGATTGTAGGATGTTTTTCTTTTTAACACGAAGTCCTTTTTTATCAAAAGCACGACGGAAACCGTCAATTACAATTGGCACTACTATAGGCTTGTGTTGTTTGATGATATGCGCCGTTCCTTTTCGTACGGGTTTAAACGATTTGGTAGTGCCTTGCGGAAAAGTAATGACCCAACCATCTTCGAGCGCTATGCGGATGTTCTCGGTATCGTTAGGATTAACTTCTCTTTTCTCGGTTACATCTTTACCGCCTGAACGCCAAGTTCGCTCTACTGTTATCGCTCCAACATAAGCTAAAATTCGAGGTAGTAAACCGGCTTTCATGGTTTCGCTGGCAGCTACGTAATAAATATTCATCTTGGGTTGCCACAAATAGCCCACATTTTTAATATTGTCTACACGACCTGAAAGACTGGCATTGAAAACATGGAACATGGCCACGACATCGGCAAAATAGGTTTGGTGATTGGAAATAAAAAGTACATTTTTATCGGGTAAGCCCTTGATAATTTCAGATCCTTCTATATGAAGTTCGTTAAAACCACGGTATCTGCGGTGCGTTAAAACACCAAAGATGCGGATTAACCATTTTTTGATAAAGAGTATATGACCAAAAGGATTTCGCTTCAACAATCCCATAATTCATTTTTTAGGAACGCAAATCTACAAAAACTAAAACTTATAAAACCAATTTGAGTGTTTCTTTCAATTCGCTCAACATCATGGCCGTGGCACCCCAAACAAAATGGTCTTTGACTTGAAATCCAGGAACTTCAATATTGCCGGCATAAGAGGTTTTCATGGTGCTATTCACAATAATACGATCATCCATAAAATCGACAAAAGGAAACTCTACCAAGCCCGCCACTTCATCTTCCTGTAAAACAAATTCTAATTCGCTCTCACAAAAACCCAAATAAGGATAGACCATAAAATTACTTGGCGGTATATAAACCTCGGTAAAGGGACGAACTACATTGATATGATTCGGATGAACACCAATTTCCTCATGGGTTTCCCTTAAGGCGGTTTGTTGTAAATCGGCATCAAAATCTTCCACTTTGCCGCCGGGAAAAGCAATTTGGGAAGAATGAACACCATTGTAACTGGTTCGCAGGATAAGTGCCAAATGGGTTTGCGAAGCTTTCGGATAAAAAAGCATCATGACTGCGGCTTGCTTTGGCGTAACTTTGTTAAAATCGATGGCTTTGATTAAATCTAATCGGTTGGCCGGAGCCATTTTTGCATGCGCCTGCGTTGCCGGAAGCGCGACATTTTGTATTTTTGGCGTGTATTTTAAAAACTCCTCAAAGTGCATCATACCTAGTTTTAGAAATATAAAGTTACCTTAAAAAAATAACCCAAACCAACTTTTATCTCAATAAAATGTACAGTAAAGAAGAAGCCCAACGCATTAAAAAGGAATTCTGGACCGCATTTGCCGAAGCTTATCCGAGGAAATGGTTGTTGTATGACACTAAGATTAAAGACGTTACTTTCAAATTTTATATCGATAACAAAAAGGCGCAAGTGCTTTTAGACATCGAACCCAAAGACGAAGAAAAGCGCAAAATTTATTTCGAAAAAATTGAATCCCTAAAAACTATTTTGCTGGAAGAATACTTATCGGAAGCCATTTTAGAAAGGAATTTTTATCTGGAAAACGGAAAAGTAATCAGTCGGATTTGGGTTGAAAAATTGGGCGTAAGCCTAAACAACAGAAGTTATTGGCCTGAAATTTTTGATTTTTTCAGCGAAACCATGACGCAATTTGAAATGTTCTTCTACGAATACGAAGACTACATCAAAGACTTAGAAACCAATACTTAACGAAGAATCACATCCTTTACAACTTCCTTTCCGAGCTCTTCATTAATCATTTTGATGATTTTTTGCTTGCCGTAACTCAACTCTTCACGCAAAACCGCAGAGGTCAGCGCAACATATAAAGTAGAACCTTTTAAAACCACTTCTTTGGTATAACTGTTGACTCCATTGCCCATCAAAGATTTCCAAGCTTGCTGCACGTCAATCTTGTCCATGCCGTCTTGGAGTTTGTTGGTTTCAATAAACGCTTTTAAAACATCGCCTATCGAGCTTTCGTTGCTGAGTCTTTTGGCCATTATTTAAGAGAAAAAGGTTGGTACTTTTTATAGGTATAAATGAGATTTTGCTTGTTTTTAAGCACTAACGTAGAATCTTCAACAGTGATGATTTCTTCATTCCACTTACCGTAATCGGTTTTGCACTCCAGGAAATAAGTTCCGTCTACTTGAAAAACTTTAAGATTTTCTTTGATGCCATTGGTTTTATAAGTACCGTCAAATTGAGGCATTACTTTTTGGCGAAAACCCACCTCATTCTTAACTTCAAAAAAATCAATGGTTTCATTAACTTTATAGTCCTTGGTTTCGCCGTTGGCCAATGTCACTTCTTTAATTTCCCAATAGCCGTTGAGTTTGATTAAATCTTCTTTTTTAACATTGGTTTGGCAAGAAATCACTAAAAAAGCAAGGATTAGAAAGGAAACTTTTTTCATTGGTCATTATGGTTTAACACTATCACAAATTTAATTTTTTAAGTTTAGAAAGTAACCGAAATAAAAATTAATATTATCAACATTAAACTATTTATTACTTTTAAGGTCATAAGACAAATCTCAAAAAATTATGAAAAAGATATACCTTCTCGCTTTTGTTTCCTTTTTTATGTTGAATTGCAGCTCTGATTCTTCTGAAGGTGAACCTACTCCTGAACAAATGTACTTTCCGCCCAGTGACGGCAGTAATACTTGGGAAACCAAATCTATAACCGACTTAGACTGGAACCAAAGTGCCGTACAACCCTTACTGGATTATTTGGAACTCAAAAACACCAAATCGTTTATCATTTTAGTCAACGGAAGAATCGTAATGGAAAACTATTTCAACGGACATACTGCCACAACGCCATGGTATTGGGCCAGCGCCGGTAAAACACTAACGGCCACCGTTACAGGAATCGCCCAAGAAGAAGGTTTACTCAACATTAATAATAAAGTTTCGGACTATTTAGGAACCGGTTGGACCAGCGCACCATTAAACAAGGAAAACTTGATTACCTGTAAAAACTTATTGTGTATGAACTCCGGCTTAAACGATGCCTTGGGAGATGATGTTTCTCCGGCCAACTTGCAATATGTAGCCGATGCCAGAACGCGTTGGGCTTACCACAATGTGTATGTAAAATTACAAGATGTAGTAGCCGAAGCCAGTGGCCAAACTTGGACCAATTATTTCAATACCAAACTCAGAGACCGAATCGGAATGACCGGTGGCGCTTGGATCAATAGTGATGGTTTAAGTGTTTATTGGAGTACCGCGCGTAATATGGCTCGCTTTGGGTTGCTTTCTTTAAATAAAGGCAATTGGGATGGGACAACTATTGTAAGTCAGGGATACTATAACCAAGCAACTACTACTTCTCAGTCAATCAACCAGGCTTATGGTTATTTGTGGTGGTTGAACGGGAAATCGTCTTATCATTTACCGGGTCTACAGTTTGAATTTGATGGCACTTTAGTACCTAATGCACCAAGTGATATGTATGCCGCTTTGGGTAAAAACGATCAAAAAATTTATGTAGTTCCGAGTATGAAAATGGTTATTATTCGAATGGGAGAAGTAGCCAATCCGGATAACCCAACTTTTGCCTTGTCAGGATTTGACAATGAATTATGGGATAAAATCAACGATTTGTACCAATAAAAAGTTACTTTTTGTTAAAGTACTTTATTACGGCATAAATAAACAATAAGAAAGCTATTAGTCTTAATCCTAAGAAAATACTCGGTAACGGTTTTTCTATAAAATGGGCAATTCCCGAAAGGATTATGCTGATTAACACTAACTTTAACGGAGTGGCTTCAGTAAAAAAAGAGATAACTTTAGTCATATTATTTATTTAAAAAACGAATCTACGAATTCAAATTTATTAAAAACCTGCAAATCCTCAATACCTTCGCCTACGCCAATGTATTTAACCGGGACTTGAAATTGGTCTGAGATTCCTATGACTACACCACCT
>NZ_CAMLRU010000021.1 GCF_946482535.1 uncultured Flavobacterium sp. | reverse complement strand
TTTTACTAAAGCCGCTTTAATAGCATTGGCTACAGAACCTTGTTGTTTGTCACAAGCTGAGATAGCATCATCAATATTTCCGGCTTTCACACTCGCTTGTACATTTCTCATGAAAGTATCTAAGTTTCCTTTTCCTCCTGCTTTAGAAATCACAAAGAAACGCTCAAATGAGAATACAATCACCATCAAAAACAATCCCATCAAAACAGGTACAATTGGTCCTCCTTTATAAACCATTGCTAAATAATTACCCGGTAGTGGATGTCCTGTATTTACACCACCTTCAAAGTTTGAACCTGCACCCATGATGAAGTTCCAAATAATCCAACCAACAAAAATACATGCTACAATGATGATTCCTGACATCATACCTAAACCGTTTGACCCAGATTCTTTTTTAACGTTTGCCATTTTTTTAAATTTTAAAAGTTTTAATAAATTATAAGTTTTAGTTGTTAATAAACTTGATTGAGGGCAAATTTAATTTTTTACTCGAAATAAAAAAACTTTTTTTAACATTAATAACATATCCATAACATATCGATTTACTTGCACTTTTGGAGTCATTAATCTCATTTAAAACAATCATTAAATAATCATTAAAATTAAGTCTATTTTTCAAGGTTTTAATCAAGCTTCTTCATGTATAACGCAAAAATTCTTGAAAATGTATTTTTAACAATAATAATTTTGCTTTTTTAAAATTACTCGTTTTTTTTCTCCCAAAGAAAACAATTAACATTTCATAAATTTTTAAAATTATATTATTTTGCCCTACCTTTATATTTATAATAAAAAACTCAAAAAATAAATGGCTACAGCATCCGATTTTTCAAAATACATCAACGAAGGTTACATCTCCAAAGGCGAAAGTATTATTCTTGGCGGCGCCATACTCAACGGCGAACCCTTAGCTGATACTTTTGTAAAAGTGCCTTTAAAAACTTTGAACCGTCACGGATTAATAGCCGGTGCTACCGGAACCGGAAAAACCAAAACCATACAAGTTCTTTCAGAACAGTTGTCTTTGTTCGGCATTCCGGTACTGATGATGGATATTAAAGGTGACTTTTCAGGTATTGCCAGAGAAGGCGAAGAAAAACCGTTTATTACGGAACGTCATGCTAAAATCAATATTCCATATCAAACGCAAAGCTTCCCGGTAGAGTTGATGTCTTTGTCCCAACAAAACGGTGTGCGTTTACGCGCTACTGTTTCAGAATTCGGACCGGTTTTGTTTTCCCGAATTCTCGATTTAAATGATACGCAAGCCGGAGTTGTCGCAGTGATTTTCAAATATTGTGACGACAACCAAATGCCACTTTTGGATTTAAAAGATATCAAAAAAGTCATCAACTACATCACCGAAGAAGGCAAAGATGAGATCGAAGAAAACTACGGAAAAATTTCTACATCTACCACCGGAATCATCCTGCGAAAAATTATCGAATTGGAACAACAAGGTGGCGATATTTTCTTTGGCGAAAAATCATTCGAGATTGATGATTTAATGCGAATTGACGAAAATGGCAAAGGCTATGTCAACATTCTTCGATTAACCGACATACAAGACAAACCCAAATTATTCTCCACGTTTATGCTGAGTTTGTTGGCAGAAATTTACCAGCAAATACCCGAAAAAGGGGATGCCGACCAACCGGAATTGGTCATTTTTATTGACGAAGCACATTTGATTTTTAATGAAGCCAGCGATGCCTTACTCAACCAAATTGAAACCATCATCAAACTCATTCGTTCCAAAGGCATAGGCGTGTATTTTATCACTCAAAACCCTATGGATGTTCCGGCGAGTGTTTTGGCCCAATTAGGATTGAAAATCCAGCATGCTTTGAGAGCTTTTACCGCCAACGACAGACAAGCCATCAAACAAACGGCCGAAAATTATCCGGTTTCCGATCATTATAAAACGGATGAAGTGTTAACCTCTTTGGGAATCGGCGAAGCTTTTGTAACGGCCTTAAACGAAAAAGGAATTCCTACTCCGTTAGCCGCAACAATGATGCGTGCCCCAATGAGTCGTATGGATGTTTTGACCGACAGCGAAATTGCCGAAATCAACGCCAATTCAAAATTGGTCAGAAAATACAATGAAGAAATAGACCGCGAAAGCGCCTATGAAATTCTCAATCGAAAAATTCAGGAAGCCAATCAGCAAGCCGAATCTGAACAAGAAACCCAACAAGAAGAAAAAAGAAAAAGCAACGAGCCAACTACCGCCGAAGTCATCGGGAAATCAGTGACCAAAGTGGTGACCAGCGCCACTTTTATTCGCGGGGTTTTTGGTGTACTGAATAAGCTTTTCAGAAAATAATGAAGTCATTTTTAACCATAGGCTTACTGGTATTGTCCAATGTTTTTATGACATTGGCTTGGTATGGTCATCTGAAATTTAAAGAACTCAAATGGTTTGAAAACGCCGGATTGATTACCATCATTTTAATCAGTTGGGGTTTGGCCTTGTTTGAATATTGCTTCCAAGTGCCCGCCAACAAAATTGGTTTTCAAGGCAACGGCGGACCATTTTCACTAATGCAACTAAAAGTCATCCAAGAAGTCATCACCTTGGTCATTTTTGTGATTTTCTCGATGTTGTTTTTCAAAAATGAAACCTTTCGCTGGAACCATGCAATTGGGTTTGTATTTCTGATATTGGCCGTATATTTTATCTTTAAAAAATAAGAATGAAAATTATTTATAAAATCACATATCCAAATGGTAAAATATATATTGGAAAAGATTTGACTAATAGTATAAATTATTTTGGAAGTGCAAACAGTAAGTTAATCGAGTTAGATTTTTCATTAGAAGAGAGAAGAGATTTTACTATTAGAAGAGAAATAATTTGGGAATCTGAAAGTGCCTTAGACAAAGAAGTAAATGAAAAAGAAGTTGAATTTATACAGAAATACAATTCTAACAATCCGGATATCGGATATAATCAATGGCCAAAGTTTAAACCAAAAACATCATGAAAAAAATTGCCCTATTACTCTTTACGGTTGCCTTTTTAGGTTGCAATAAAAAAGAAGTTGTTACCCAAATCGATTTGGAACCCATCAAAAAAGAAGTCTTGAAAGCGGAAGAGGATTTTAAAATTTTGGCACAAACCAAAGGCATCCCTGAAGCCTTTTACACTTTCGCCGACAGCAATGCTGTCATCAAACGCGAAAATGACACGCTGATTATCGGGAAAGAAAACATCAAATTGTACTACAGCGATCAAAAATACCTATCGGCAAAAGTAACTTGGACACCTAACCATGTTGACGTTTCTAACGATGGCACAATGGCTTACACCTATGGCAACTACGTTTGGGCTATCAAAGATTTTCAAGGAAAAGAGCGCGAATTCAAAGGCGTTTTTCACACCGTTTGGAAAAAACAAAGTGATGGTAGTTGGAAATATACTTGGGATTAAAACCAACAACAAATAAAAAACCAAAGGTTCACGAACACTAAAAAATATTAAACAGTGAGTAAATATTTCATCCAAAAAAAACCTTTTGTTGTGCCAACTACAGACGGCAAACTCATAGAAGAACACCACGGCAACGCTACGACTAACAACCCAAATATTTCAATCGCACACATGATTGCGCCGCCGCATTGGAGCGAACCGTTTCAAACGCCTGAGTTCGACGAATACACCTATATTATTTCTGGAAAAAAGCAGTTTATTATTGAAGATGAAACGGTGGTTTTAGAAGCCGGAGAATCCATCAAAATTGAAAAAAATACGCGAGTGCAATATTCCAATCCGTTTGACGAACCTTGTGAATACATTGCGATTTGCCAACCGGCGTTTGATTTTAATAAAGTGCATCGGGAAGAATAAATCACAAAAAATAAAATGCCAAATTCCAAATAAGCCCCAAGCTTCAAATCTCAAACTTTGACAGTTGATATTTGAAGCTTTTAATTTGAAATTTATTTGAGTTTTGGAGTTTACTATTTGGAGTTTAATAGCGATATAATTTTGTTTTCCACCGCTTCGCTATTCCACTTTTCTTCAATATTCGGCATCTGCATCACCTCTTCCATAATTTGATTTTGGAAATCACCTATCGCCAAAGCTTCGGAGTAAGGTTGCAAACTAAACGTTACGCGACTGTACAAAGGCATCCATTTGTCGGGATGCTTGTCGGAGAACCATTTTTCGATTTTCTTTTGTAATAAGAATTTTTCATCGGCGGTTTTGGTACTCATTTCGATGAAATTGCGCAAGGATAATTCGGCTATCGCATCGGCATTGGGTTTACGCGATTTTTGGTATTCGGAGAAAATAGTTTTCCAATCATCGCCGTACTTTGAAATCATTTCGCTCAAAATGGTAATGTCTTCAAAACCGGCATTCATCCCATGACCGTAAAAAGGCACAATAGCGTGAGAAGCATCACCTATCAAAGCTACCTTATCCTCAAACGTCCAAGGATAACACTTCATTATCGCTAAGTAACTGGTTGGGTTTTTAAAGAAATCACGAACCAAATCGGGGATTACTGCTGCCGTATCAGGGAAATAATTAGCAAAGAAATCGACCAGCGCGGCTTCATCTTTTAATTGTTCAAACGAGTTTTCGCCTTCAAACGGCATGAATAACGTACAAGTAAAACTACCGTCTAAATTGGCCAATGCCATCAACATAAAATTGCCGCGCGGCCATATGTGTAAAGAGTTTTTATCAATTTTGTGCGATCCGTCAGCGTTCGCCGGTATGTGCAATTCTTTGTAGCCCAATTTCATGAACTCCTGCGAATAATCAAACATACTTTGGCGTTGCATGCGGTGGCGAATTCTCGAAAAAGCACCATCGGCACCAAATACTTTATCGTACTTTAATTCGGTCCACTCGCCTCTTTCGGTTTCTCCGATGTGTAAAGTTGCTGTGGCTAAAGTCACGTCCCAAATTTTGTGCTCAAAGAAAAACTCCACGTCTTCGGCTTCTGCCAAATCAATCATTCTTCGATTCAAAACACCACGTGATAACGAAAAAATCGCCTCGCCGTCTTTGCCGTAATATTGGTAATTGAGTTTGCCGTCTTTTAGATGAATCGCTCTTTTATCGACCGGAATACCAATCTTTCTGATTTCATCATCCAAACCAACATCTTCCATGGCTTTCCAACCTCGATTAGACATTACCAAATTAATGGAACGTCCCGAAAATTCGACTGTTCGAATATCCGGACTTCGGTCGTAAACGTGAACGGTATGTCCTTGCCTTTTAAGATAGATTGCCAATAAAGTTCCGACTAAACCCGAACCGACAACGGCAATTTTTTGAGGATTTTGCATTGAAATCTGAAAAAAAAGTTAGGCAAAATTACTGAAATATTACAGAAGTAAAACGCCTGAGACTTATTTATTTGGTCAAAATCATAAATTTTGTTTAATTATTTTTTATTTAAGTTAAACAAAGTTTACCTTTGAAAGAAAAAAGCATGAGAAAAATTACCCATTCCGAATGGGATTCGCTATCCAAAGTACATCGTCTGAACTTGATTAACAGTTGTACCGGATACAAATCGGCTAACTTAATCGGCACCAAATCGGAAACCGGTGTTGCTAATGTGGCCGTATTTTCGAGCGTTACGCATTTGGGAAGCAATCCCGCTTTGTTAGGTTTTATCCTTCGCCCAAATGTTGTAGCGAGAAACACCTATGAAAACCTAAAAGCAACCGGCTATTTTACCGTAAACCATATTGGCCAAAATATCATTGCCCAAGCACATCAAACCTCAGCCAGTTATAATGCTGAGGAATCCGAATTTGAAATGGTAAAACTAACCGAAGAATACCTTTCAGAAATAGACGTGCCTTTTGTTGCGGAAAGTCCGGTGAAATTGCTTTGCAAATACCTCAACGAATACGAAATCAAAGAAAACAACACCATTCATATCATAGCAGCCATTGAAGAAATTCATTTCCGTGACGAGATGTTACACGATGATTATTGGTTGCAACTAGATAAAGCCGATGTAGTAACTGTAAACGGATTGGACGGCTATTGCTTGCCCAAAATTTTAGACCGATTTGACTATGCGCGTCCGCAAACCCAAACCAAATCCATCTTAAAAAATGGCGCATAAAAAAGTGAACTTACCCGAAAAAATCTGCAAAACCTGCGGATTGCCTTTCGCTTGGCGTAAGAAATGGGAAAAAAATTGGAATGAAGTACTTTATTGTAGTGACCGATGCAGAAAAAACAAAAAACAAGCTTAGTTTGGTTTCGTAACGATTTACGGGTCAACGACCAAACCGCTTTATACCGAGCCACAAAAGAAAGCGAACAAGTCATCGCCTTGTATTGCTTTGACCCGAGGCATTTTGCCGAAACACCATACGGTTTCAAAAAAACGGAAAAATTCAGAGCCCAATTTTTAATTGAAACGGTTCAGGAATTGCGCCGAAATTTAAAACAACACCACATCGCTTTATTGGTCTTCCATGAAAAACCGGAAGCAGTAATTCCGAAACTGATTAGCGACTACGGCATCGAAGCCATTTATCTTCAAAAAGAATGGACTTCTGAAGAAGCGACTGTAACCGATGCATTGAAAAACGAGTTGAATCAAATCGTTTGGAATGAATATTACGATCAGTTTTTATTCCATCCCGATGACATTCCGTATGCTGACTTCAAGAAAATTCCGGAAGTGTTTACCGAATTCCGCAAGCAATGCGAGAAAACGGTACGCGTGAAAAGTCGGTTAGAAACCCCAAAACTTCCCGAGTCTAATTGGATTGAAAACAACACTGTCATTCCTTCAGTAACCGATTTAGGCTTGGAAGATTTTGAAATGAATCAGAAAACCGCTTTTCCTTTTCAAGGTGGCGAAAATCATGCACTTTCTCGCATCGAGGAATACTTTTGGGAGACCAAAAAACTGTCGGTGTACAAAAAAACACGCAATGGCTTAATCGGAAAAGATTACAGTTCCAAACTCTCGGCTTGGTTGGCCAACGGCAGCATTTCGGCGCGAACCATTTATTGGGAAGTTAAGCGCTACGAAAAAGAAATCGGTGCCAATGAAGATACTTATTGGTTGATTTTTGAATTGATTTGGCGCGATTATTTCAAATACATATCGCTCAAACATGGCAACAAAATTTTCCAACTCAAGGGTATTTTAAACAAAACCTACGAATGGAAGTTCAACCCAAAAGCTTTCCAACAATGGACCAACGGACAAACCAAAGAACCTTTCGTAAACGCCAACATGATTGAACTCCAACAAACCGGTTGGATGAGCAATCGCGGTCGGCAAAACGTGGCTAGTTTTTGGGCCAAAGAATGGGAACAAGATTGGCGCATAGCCGCAGCGTATTTCGAAAGTATGCTCATCGATTATGATGTGCATTCTAATTATGGAAACTGGATTTACAACTCAGGCGTAGGCAATGATCCGCGCGACCGAAAATTCAACATCAAACGCCAAGCGGAAATGTACGATGCCAATGGTGCCTTTCAAAAACTTTGGTTACAAACAAGCTTATTTTAAATGAAAACACTCCGGCTAATTCTTGGTGACCAATTAAACTCGAATCATTCTTGGTTCCAAACCAAAGATGATACCGTCTTTTATTTGATGGCGGAAGTCCGTCAGGAAACCGATTATGTGAAACACCATATTCAAAAAGTCACCGCTTTCTTTTTAGCGATGCGGAACTTTGCGGAACAGCTGCAAAAAAATGGACATCAGGTTCGCTATTATAAAATCTCGGATTCGGATAATTTAAACGATTTTGAAAAGTTAATCCAACGAGAAATCGCAACGACGGGCATCACCCATTTTGAATATCAGCTACCGGATGAATATCGACTTGACGAACAATTGAAAGCCATTTGCAAAAAGATTGATATTACTTCAAGAGCTTTTGACACGGAACATTTTTATACGGATAGAGTTGAATTGAGTCGGTTTTTCCAAGGCAAAAAACAATTGCTAATGGAAAGTTTTTATCGGATGATGCGCAAAAAACACCAAGTATTAATGGTAGGTGAACAACCGTTAGGCAACCAATGGAATTTTGACCACGACAACCGCAAAAAATACAAAGGCGAAGTACCGGTTCCGAAAACCAAAGTCTTTCCGAAAGCCGTGGCTAATGTCGTAGCCGAAATACAAAATGCCGGAGTGATTACCTTTGGAACCATTGACACTAATAACTTCGTTTGGCCGATGTCCAGAGCTGAATGTTTGGAACAATTGCAGTATTTCTGTAATGAATTGCTGCCGCATTTCGGTACGTATGAAGATGCTATGCACACTGCTGAACCGCATTTATTCCACTCGCGTTTGTCATTTGCCATGAATGCTAAAATGCTTTCTCCCAAAGAAGTCATTGATTCAGTAGTGCAACATTATTATCAAAATCAGGAGCAAATTACCTTGGCACAAGTCGAAGGTTTTGTGCGTCAAATTTTGGGTTGGCGAGAATATGTCCGAGGGATTTATTGGAAAGAAATGCCGCAATATGCCCAAATGAACGCTTTGGAAAACCACGAGCCGTTACCGGAAATGTATTGGTCGGGAAAAACCAAAATGAATTGCATGCACCAAGCTTTGCATCAGAGTTTGAACGATGCTTATGCGCACCACATTCAGCGGTTGATGGTCATTGGTAATTTTTCTTTGCTAACGCAACGCCATCCCGATGCTGTTGATGCTTGGTATCTCGGAGTTTACATTGATGCTATTGAATGGGTAGAATTGCCCAACACACGTGGGATGAGTCAGTATGCCGATGGCGGCATTTTAGCCACCAAACCCTATGTTTCCTCCGGAAGTTATATCCAAAAAATGAGTAATTACTGTGAGTCGTGTCACTATAAGGTTAAAGACAAATTCGGAGACAAAGCTTGTCCGTTCAACAGTTTGTATTGGAACTTTTTAGACGATAAAAAAGCGCATTTCCAAAACAACCAACGCATGGCGATGATGCTGAGTTTGTTGCAAAAAATGAAACCGGAAGAGTTATTCCAACACAAACAACGCGCGGCTCAAATCATCGAAAATCCGGATGCTTTTTAGTTTTGAGGTCGGAACACTACTTTAGTCGAGGACGATTCAATTTCTTTCTTGTTCAACTTCATTTTTCTGAATTTACCGTTAACAAACAATTCCGATTGATCGCTGTAATGTTTACTCATCGGATTACCACTTTGTCCGGTTGGTAAAACACTCAGACTGTTTTCAATATCTGAAAAGTCGATAATACGTCGAGTTGAAGGTCCGCCTTTGACCGGAATTATAGCATCGTCGGTGTAAATAAACAGTTGGTTGTTGATGACTTCATTGGTGCCTGATATTGGAAACGGACCTACATTAAAGAAGCTGCTGAACAATTTCACTTTACCTATAGGATGTTGGAAGGTGACTTGGTGTACTTTGCTCCATTGCCATTGTGAAACATCGCTGCCCAATTGGGTTTCTAAAGAAGCCACGGCCTGTTTAAACGATTGAGTGAGTATTTCCGATTGGGTTTCTTTTTTGTCTTTGGTATTGATGTTGTCCCACCATGGCGAAGCGGAGTTCGCCGTTTGGTTTTCTATCATTTGTTTGATAATGTGTGTGCTGAGCAACAACTTGAAGTTTTCTTCTCCGAATTCATCTTCCAAAGTGGCTTTCAAGTAAAAATAAAACCATTTGTTGTAAATCGTTGGCGCGATGTCCTCTAAATTGTGAGTGGCTTTCCAAGATTGCAATACCGATAACGCCTGTTTTTCATTACCAGTAAAATCCTTAGTTTGCATCGGTTTCGTCATATTCCCAACTATCGTTTGTGCTGTTGCCGACGTATTATCGACTATCATTTTAGAAACGGCTTCTTTATCCCATTTGTTTTTTTGATTTAAAAAACCATCTATTCGCACGGCTCTGTCTTTCGGCAAATAATATCCCGGATACAAATAGCCGTTGATGGGCGAAGGTTGGTTATTAGAACTGTACACATAATGCCAAGGCGGATTAATCGCTTGCGGATTTTGGGCAAAAGGCAACCATTCTTTTTGGTCATCAACGCCGTTAGCGCCGTTCATTATAAAATTACCATTAACCGACTTAGGCAACTTGTAAAGTTTCCCCGAAGTAATCCAAGCGATATTACCTTTGGCGTCACCGTACATTACATTGAGTCCCGGCGCATGAATCAATTCGATGCTGTTATGAAAATGCTCCAAATTCTCAGCATGAGACAAGGCATAAACCGCTTCTAAAATTCGGTTTTTTTGTTGGGTGTAAATCCACGACATGGCTACAGATTGGTCACTTTGCAAGCCATCCAACAAACCATTAATAATTGGTCCGTGCTTACTGGTTTTCACATTCAACTTAACCTCGGAACTGTCTTTAACTTTGATGATTTTTTGATGGTAGGTATAATTTTTAAACCCTTCAGGGGTTTTGTATTGCTTGGCATTATTGGGGTTTTCTTCTTCGGCAAAGAAATCTACATCATCGTTTTCAAACATAGTCAAACCATAGGCGTAATCTCGATTGTGACCCAAAAGCGGAAACGGCGTTCCGGCAATGTAGTAGCCATACATTTCGTAATCAGGACAAACGATGTGCGCTTCGTACCAAGTCCCGGGTTGGGCATACATAATGTGCGGATCGTTGGCCAAAATGACTTTGCCGTTTTTGGTTTTTTCGGTACCGATAACCCAGCTGTTACTACCTATAAAAGCCGGAACCGGAGAACTATCAAGTAGTGCTGCGACCGATTTAGAAATTTCACTATATTCTTTGTATTGGCCTTGAAACGACTGTAATTGTTGCGTTCCCAATTCGCCGTTGATCCCGAAATCTTTTAAATAATCCATCCCAAAACGGTTACGAATGTCAGTCAGTAACGGATCGGTTTTTTGTGCCATCGCAAAACTGAACGACATAAAACCGAAAATATTGTACACGTCTTTTAGCGTAAATTTTTCTTGTTTTATTCCGAGTAATCGAATTTCCACCGGAGTCGTACCGTTATCAATATATTGATTGATTCCGTCGAGATAGGCTTGCGCCAAAATATACGTTGGCGATTTTTTATCCAATTGGGCAACTGCTTTAGCCGAATTTTCATCTATCCCGATTCCGGCAAAAAATTGGTCTGTTTTTAAAGCGGCACCACCAAAAATTTCGGCCAATCTTCCCGGAGCGATGCGTCGCATGAGTTCCATTTGCCACAAACGATCTTGCGCATGAACATAACCTAATGTGGTCATGGCGTCTTTTTGGTTTTCGGCATAAATGTGCGGCACACCATAGTCGTCAAAATAAACTGTGGTTTCTTTGTTGAGATTGTTCAGCGTTAATTCGCCTTCATAATCGGGTTTGCTGTATTGCAAATAAGTTGCACCAACCATAACGATTAAAACAATCAACAATACAATTACAAGGAGGATTTTTTTAACGAGTTTCATGGAGAAGAGATTGAATACTCAAATATAGGAAATTGGGAAGTACAAAGTACGAAGTTGGAAGTACGAAGTTTGGAAAATCTGCACTAAAAAGAAACCCCTTCATCACTGAAGGGTTTTTAAATATTATTTTCTTTGGAAATTGATTTTCTGCCCAACTTGTAATCCATTGTTTTTGGCCAAAACGCCACACATGTGGAATAACATTCGGGCTCCTACGTTTCCGTCCCAATCGTCGGTTTCACCGGGAGCGACTTCTACTAAATCGAAACCTATGATTTCTTTACCGCTTTCGGCTAATTTATTGAATAAATAGGTGGCTTGTTCAAAAGAAAAACCACCCGGAACCGGCGTACCGGTATTTGGGCAATACCAAGGATACATCCCATCGATATCAAAACTGATGCAAACTTTTTGCGGCAAGGAAGCAATAATAGCCTCGCATTGTTCCGCCCAAGATTTACCTTCAAAGGTTTCCGCTTTTAAGTCGGCATCAGTATTCACTAACACGCGCCCATTGGCTTTTTTGACCACGTCTACTTCTTGTTCGCAGAAATCGCGGATGCCTACTTGCACCAATTTAGAAATCTGCGGAATCTGTAACGCATTGTACATGATAGAAGCGTGTGAAAAGGTAAAGCCTTCGTAAGCGATTCTCAAATCCATATGCGCATCCAAATGCAGAATTCCGAAATTGTCGTGAATCGTAGCCAAAGCTTCGTAATAACCTAATGGTGTAGAATGGTCACCACCTAAAAGGACTACTTTTTTACCTTGTTGCATCCAAAACAGAACTTTCTCTTTGACTTCGGTATGCAACTCCCGACATATTTTATTGATTTTATCCAAGTCGGCTTGTAAGGCCGGATAATTTTCTACAGCTTCACCACTTTCCAATAACTCGATTATAGGTTGTGCTAAATCTTTGTATTGCTCAGAATTCTTCTTCCAATGCGCAGGCGCTTCATCAAGGTAGATCCCGAGTTTCCACAATTCGGGAAAATCTTGGTGGTTTAAATCCACTTGAAAAGAAGCGTCAAGTACCGCATCTGGTCCTTCAGAAGCACCGGCACCGTAGCTTACAGTAACTTCCCAGGGCACAGGAATTACAATGACTTCACTTTGTTCGGCCGAAAACGGCAAACCAAAAACGGTTGCATCAGCTAAACCGGGTTGTGAAGGGTCAAAATTGGCTATAATTTGTTCTTTGGTCATTTTTTGCTAAAATTTGAAAGTTACAAAGTTATCCCGAAACTTCGGGATTGCAAATTATTTCTGTGTGGAATTCAAAAAGAAAAACCACAACGATTGCTCATTGTGGTTTTCAGAAATTTTGAGTTGAATTCTTATTCTTTGATAAACTTACGAGATACTTTAGCTGTATTAAAAGTTACGGTATATACCCCGGAAGCCAAACTTGAAACATCAATACTTTGTTCGTTTGAAGTTATCGCTTTAGTCATTATCACTTGACCTAAAACATTATAGAAAGTTACACTTTCATTGGTCTCAAATTCTCCTTTAACGGTAATTTGATTGGTTGCAGGATTCGGATACATGATAAAGTTATTTTTCGCATTTTCCTCAACTCCTAAATAAGGCAATACCGTCAATGTAAATGTTCTGGTTACCGTTGAAGAACCGCTGGTTGCCACCATAGTAATGGTATGATTTCCGGGCGCTAAAACAGTACCTACAGTAGGTGACTGTGTCAATGTTGCATTACAATTTTCAGTTATTGGATTGGCTAAAGCCGTAAAACTGGTTAAAGTGTAAGTATTTGAAGAATCCGCTTGAACGGTTTGATTTGTTATCGGATTCATTGACAGCGCTAAGGTAGGCATTGCATAGCCGGCTTCTAAGAACTTTTCAGTTATGATTGCAATATCAGCACATGGATAATTCATGGTGATTGCCGCTGTTCTTACAGCTATTGCAGCCCCTTGTTGAGAAGTATTACTGGTAGTTAAATCCAATCCGTTAAGGAAAGCTTTATCTGTTTTTTCTCTCCCGATACCATCCCAAATTTTCATTAAGGCAGTGGCCCAAATTTGCCCGTCAGTATGAATTTGATTGACTAAACCTCCATTGTAAGAAGCGCCGTAATCTGTTGTTCTTCCACCCCAAAAAGGATTGTGTCCATCCCAACTGAACACCCAATTATATTGTGGTGTTCCTGATGTCCATTGATTCAAACTTCTGCTGTAGGATACTGCCCAATAATCTCCACATCCTTCGCTTAGCCCGTTTACTTGTGACAATCCGCCACCGGTAATCCAATCGTGTAAGCCATGTCCAAGTTCGTGTAAAACCACATCGGCATCTTCGGCATCATCTACACCGCCTTCTCCAAACTGTAATTGACCATTACTGTAAAAAGAATTATCAGCACTGCTGGCGCCATGCGGATCAAAGAAAACAGCTCCTGCATTAGCACTTTGATAAGGTACACAGGCTATTCCTAAAGTTTGATTGATATATCTTAAACTCTTATCCAAATGATAAAAAGCTGTTACTGCTTCAAAACCATCCTCAAGTCGGGTAAAATTGAATGCTGAAGAAGTTTGAGTAAAAAGCCCTTTGTTAGGCGCACCTAACTCTTTTATTTCGGCATAAGTACTTTTCAATTTATAGGTACCGGCTGTCAAATCAATTTCCGGCAAGGTAACCGATACTCTTGCATTGTTCAACTGAGTAGTAGCAGCATCATTTCCGTCAGCATATCCGGTAGTAGTGTAAGTAACCCCGGCTTGAGAGAGCGGATCCGGATTAAAGACCATCCCGGTACCGGATACAAACGCTAAAGGCGCCATTGAAACCGGTGGATTGCTTTTGTTTTCTTTTTTATTGTGCTTGTGATTTTTATAGTAGCAAGCCACATCTTTTGTACTAAGAACCGCTCCGGTTTGTGCGTCAACAATAGTTTCCCAACTCCCAACTTTATCGTAAGAATCTGTCAGAACCCTGTAAACTAATTTGGTTGCACCAAGTTTGTTATAAACCACCAATTTGCTTTCCTGAAAGGTAATATCACTTGTAATCTTCAAAGCTACATTTGAAATAGCAATAGCGTTCTCCTTGGTGATAGCAGGCGTGGTGTTTACATCAGCCACAGTGGCATCATAAGAAGAAGCCGGACAAGTAATTTCACCATAGGGTGAAAAATGCACTACTAATTCTGAATCAAAAACAGGAACCCCATTTTTTAATTGTTGGAAACGAAGTGTCTCTCCGGTTTGTGTTTTTCTGACAAATCGAAGTGAAAAATTTTCATTCGGATTAATTTTTAGGTTTTTCTCATTTGCTTTGATCCATTGTCTTGCTTCAGCTTCTCTCTCAGATACCTGAGCATTGCTTGACGTTAGAAAGGCAAAAATTGCAACAAAGGCAAAGTGTAATTTTGTTTTCATCCTAAATCTTTGGTTTTGTGGATTTTGATTAATAAATAATTACAAATCAACGAATTGTTTTTATAAAAAACAATTTTTATTTTCTTAAAATTCCTTGCTTTAATATTTGGCCGAACTCGTACATGTCTTCATACGAGCAGTAAAATGGTGCCGGTGCCAGTCGGATTACATTGGGTTCGCGCCAATCGGTGATGACACCGTTTTTCATTAAATAATCAAATAAACTTCGGCCTTGTCCATGCAGAAAAACCGATAGTTGACAAGCGCGTTCTTCTTGGTTGCTTGGGGTGATGATTTCAAATTCGGCTCCGTCTAATTCGGCATCAATTTCGTGAAGGATGAACTCGAGGTAAGCGGTTAGTTGGTTTCGTTTTTGGATTAACTTTTCCATACCGACTTCCGCAAACATTTCTGCTGAAGCCAAATAAGGTGCTAAAGACAAAATCGGTAAGTTACTCACTTGCCAACCGTCGGCACCGTGAACCGGATCGAATTGCGGCTCCATTTTAAAACGGCGCTCTTTGTTGTGTCCCCACCAACCGGCAAAACGAGGCAAATTAGCCTGATGGTGTTTTTCGTGTACGAAACAACCGGAGGCATTTCCGGGTCCGGAATTCATGTATTTATAACTGCACCAAGCGGCGAAATCTACGTTCCATTCGTGCAATTTTAATTTGATATTTCCGGCTGCATGGGCTAAGTCGAAACCTACTATGGCGCCTACTTTGTGTCCGGCTTCGGTGATGGTTTTCATATCGAAGACTTGCCCGGTGTAATAGTTTACGCCACCAAACAATACTAAAGCAAGCTCATCGCCTACTTCATTGATTTTGGCTAATATATCTTCTAAACGAATGTTGTGTTCTCCTTCTCTGCGTTTGATTTCAACTATGGCGTCTTCGGGTTTGTAACCGTGAAAGGCAACCTGACTTTGGAACATGTATTGGTCGGAAGGAAAGGCTTTTTCTTCGCAGATGATTTTGTAACGCTTTGCGGTTGGATTGTAAAACGACACCATTAACAAGTGTAGGTTTACGGTCAACGTATTCATTACCGTAATTTCCGAAGGTTTGGCGCCTACAATTTGGCTTAGCGGATTGGCGAATCTTTCGTGGTAATCCCACCAAGGTTTTTCGGCGTAGAAATGTCCTTCAACGGCTAAATTGGCCCAATCATTCATAACATCTTCTACGTATTTTTTGGTGCGTTTGGGTTGTAATCCCAAGGAGTTACCGGTAAAGTAAACGACATTTTTGCCGTTGTGTTGCGGAAAAATAAATTCGTTACGGTAGTTTTTTAATTCGTCTTGCGCATCGAGTTGTTGGGCAAATTCGCGGGTATTTTGAAAAGTCATAGTGTTGTTTAGTTTGTGGTGTAAAAGTATTCAAAAGTGACAAAGTAACAAAGTGACAAAGTAACAAAGTAACGGCGTAACAGAGTAACGGCGTAACAGAGTAGCAAAGTTTTAATACCTAAAGATTGTATTAGCCCTGATGGGAGTTGGCTACCGTGTAGCGCGGACAGCAGGAATAAGGTTTAAAAAAATGCCCGAACGATTGGCTCCAAAAAAAAAATCCCAACATTACTGTTAGGATTAATTTTATTAGATGATTAACATCGCGTCGCCGTAAGAATAGAAACGGTATTTTTCTTTGATGGCTTCTTCGTAGGCTTTTTTCATTAAATCGTGACCACAGAAGGCCGAAATCATCATTAGTAAAGTTGATTTTGGCGTGTGGAAGTTGGTTATCATACAATCGGCGATGCTGAAATCGTAAGGCGGAAAGATGAATTTATTGGTCCAGCCTGTGTACGGATTTAGCGTTCTGGCTGAGGAAACCGAACTTTCGATGGCGCGCATGGAAGTGGTTCCAACGCAACAAATTCTGCGTTTTTTTTCTTTGGCTTTATTGACGATGTCACAAGCTTCTTGGGTGATGATTAGCTCTTCGGAGTCCATTTTGTGTTTGGACAAGTCTTCAACCTCAACCGGATTGAAAGTTCCTAAACCAACGTGTAGTGTAATTTCTGCGAAATTTACTCCTTTGATTTCTAATCTTTTCAATAGGTGTTTGGAGAAGTGCAAACCGGCTGTTGGTGCGGCTACGGCGCCTTCTTCTTTGGCATAAATCGTTTGGTAACGCTCGGCATCTTCTTCGGTTACTTCACGGTTGATGTATTTTGGAATTGGGGTTTCGCCCAGTTCGGTTAATTTTTTTCTGAATTCGCTGTAAGAACCATCGTAAAGGAAACGCAAAGTTCTTCCGCGAGAAGTGGTGTTGTCAATTACCTCAGCGACTAATGAATCATCGTCTCCGAAATACAATTTGTTTCCAATTCTGATTTTACGCGCCGGATCTACCAATACATCCCAAAGGCGTTGATCGGCATTGAGTTCTCTCAACAAGAAAACTTCGATACGAGCACCGGTTTTTTCTTTGTTTCCGTACATACGTGCCGGGAAAACTTTGGTATTGTTCAAAATCATTACATCGCCATCGTCGAAATAATCGATAACGTCTTTGAATAATTTGTGTTCAATGGTTTTGGTTTTTCGGTTAACGACCATCAATCTTGATTCGTCGCGGTTTTCTACAGGAAATTCAGCCAGTAATTCGTTGGGTAAATTGAATTGAAAGTGAGATAATTTCATCTAAATAGAGTTATAAGTTATAAGTTATAAGTTATGAGTTACCATAATTTTAACTGCCTGCAAATATACTATTGTGAGATAGGCGTTGTCAAGTGTTTTGGCATTTATTTTTAAAGTGACGGTGACGATGTGACGGTGTGACGATGTGACGAAGTAACAAACAGCGTTTCTTTAAACCGAACCACATTACTTGGTTACTTTGTTACTCAGTTACTCTGTTACTCCGTTACTCCGTTACTCCAAAACAAACCCGATGTTTTTTAAATCTTCCCAAAAAGTGGGATAGGATTTGGAAACGACTTCGGCTTCTTCGATTATGATGGGAACTTTTAGTGCCAAAGGTGCGAAAGCCATCGCCATTCGGTGGTCTTGATAGGTTTTGATACTGACATTTTCATTGATTGATGATGCAGGTTCTAATGTCAGGCTATCATTGGTTACGGTTACCTTGGCCCCGAGTTTGGTCAGCTCTGTTTTCAAGGCTTCCAATCGGTCGGTTTCTTTGATTTTTAACGTATGCAAACCGGTTAAATGACAACCTATTCCGAGTCCGAAACAAGTAACCGCTATGGTTTGGGCGATGTCGGGGGAATTGTTTAGTTGTAAGTTGACGGTTGTTGGTTGTTGGTTGTTGGTTTTGCGCAAAAGAATGGAATTGCTTTCAAAAACAGTCTCGACCCCAAACTCTTTATAAATTGTTACCAAAGCACTGTCGCCTTGAAGGCTGTTTGGTTTGTAGCTTGACAAAGTGATTTGGGTTCCGATTTCGGATAAGGCAATTATGGAATACCAATAGGAGGCAGAAGACCAGTCGGATTCAACCGTTTGGGATAAGGGATAAGGGATAAGGGATAAGGGTTTGACCGTTATTTTTGGACCGATAAAATTTGTCTCGACACCTATTTCATTGAGCAAAGCTAACGTCATTTTGATGTATGGAACAGAAGTGATTTCTCCTTCTAAAGTCAATTCGATTCCGTTTTCTAATTTAGGTGCGATGAGCAAAAGAGCTGAAATGTATTGGCTGCTGACATTTGCCGGAAGGGCAACTTTGGATTGCGTTAGTTTTTTTCCTTTGATTCTGATGGGCGGAAAACCTTGGTTTTCTTCATACTTGATGTCGGCTCCGAGTTGTTGTAAAGCTTCGACCAGAATCTGGATGGGTCTTTCCTTCATTCGAGTGGAACCGGTTAGCAACACTTCGCCATTTTCTTTTATAGCAAAATAAGCGGTGAGGAATCGCATAGCAGTTCCGGCATGATGCACATCAATTAGTTGGGAGTTGGGAGTTGAGAGTTGGGCGTTTTCTAATGCTTTAGTCATAACCTCTGAATCATCGGAATTGGAAGTGTTCTCCAAAGTCAGATTCGGATACAAAGCCTGAAGCAACAACAAACGATTGGTTTCCGATTTGGAACCGGTAATAGAAAGTTTCGAGTTGAGCGTTTCGAGTTGGGTGTTATAGGTTAATTTTATAGTCATTATTCCGAAACCACTTTTAGTCCGATTATAGAGATGATTAAAGTACTGATAAAGAAAACGCGCCAAAAGGTGGCCGGTTCTTTAAAAACCAAAATTCCGACCAGCACACTTCCGACTGCTCCGATACCTGTCCAAACTGCATAAGCGGTTCCGATGGGCAATTCTTTACTGACTTTTACTAACAGCAACATGCTGATGGTTAGGCAAACTAAAAAGCCGCCATACCAAGACCACATGATTGTTCCGGAAGTTTCTTTGGCTTTGCCTAAACAAAAAGCGAAAGCCACTTCGAACAAACCGGCTATGATGAGTAAAATCCAGTTCAATTTATTTTAGTTTCTCGTTGTTGTGATGGCGGTCGTGGTCACGTTGGGTTTTCAAGTCCATTTTTTTGTCGAAGGCCGCTTGGAGGTCGACACCGGTTTGGTTGGCTAAACACAAAACTACAAAAACCACATCGGCCAGTTCTTCGCCTAAGTCTTTGTTTTTATCACTTTCTTTTTCGGATTGTTCTCCGTAGCGACGGGCTATGATTCGGGCCACTTCGCCAACTTCTTCGGTGAGTTGAGCCATATTGGTTAACTCGTTAAAATAGCGAACGCCGTGATTTTTTATCCAATTATCGACTTCTTGTTGGGCGTTTTTGATATCCATTTTATACTTTCTTTAAAACGATTTTCTCGGTTTGTTTGTTGATGACTTCTTTGTAGAAGTTTTTCAAAATTTCATAATACTCGGGTTCAATAATCGCTTGATTGATTTCAAAGGTATAAAGTATTTGGATTTGATTGCCATCCATTGAGCTATTATATTTCATACTTCCCAAATTATCGGGCATGGCTAATGCTTTAGACTCGGGGATTTTTTCTATACTGTAACTGTCCGGAATTTTAAAGCTGATATTGAACTTGACTTGATGCGGAAACACAAAATCTATGGGATATTTTCGCTGCTCTTGCTTGAATGGATTTTCAGTGGTGGCGAAGTACAAAAATGGCGAAACATACATTCGGTCCGCTATTACTTCTGCGTCATCAGTTGTTTTACAGGAATAACTCTCTACAACCGGTTTCAAAAAATCGGAATTGTTTTGAATGGTATATTCTGAGACTTCTAAGCCGTTGTGCTTTTTTTCTAATTTTTCAATTAAGCTTTCCGGGGTAAAACCATCATTCCTTTCTTTGAAAACATAGGCGTTGTATTCCAAATATTGTCTCCTAATTTTTCCGGTAACTTCTCCTTCTTCTGATACGTTAGCCAAAATATTGGTCACGGTATGCGAATTGAATTTCGGCATCAGTTGCATTTCTTCCGAGGTGCCATCTTTTTTCATTAACACGCCGTATTGATTTAGAGCTCGGATGGGCAAGAAATTGATATTGGCCAATTTATCAGTTGCATCTAAGAAATAGATTTTCCCATTAATCTTAACAGAGGCAATGACATAATTTAAGAACGAAGTGTTAGGGAATTGAGCCACACCGTTGTCTCGGGTACTCAAAATTATCGGGTTTGCTTCTAAACCGCTTAATCGCAGCATGGCAGTTAAAATCAAGTTGACTTCAGCCACATTACCGGTTCTTTCGGCATAAGCTTTTTCGACACCTTTTCGGGTGTAATAACCATATTTCCCATCCCAACTCATTTTGTTTTTTACAAAATTGAAAACGCTGGTCATTTTAGTTTCCGCACTATCAGATTCCTTTCGGATGAGCTTTAAATCATTGAGAAAATAATTAAACTTGCCAAGTTCTTCGCCAAAGGCTTTTTCTTTGTAAATGGATTGGGCAATAGCATTCCAAGTTGTGGCAATCGGTTTCGGGTCTTCATCGGGCATTCTGATGATGCTCAACTCATGCATGATTTTGCTGTAATAATTTTTGATGTTATTGACATACTCTTCTTCATGCAAAGCCGGTACATCTGAGGCCATGTAGTATGTTTTCACTTGTTTAAAATTCATAACCAGCATTTGATTGTATTGATTATTAAACGACTGTGAAGCCGATTCCAACACTGTATTTTGCTCAATATCCGCATAGCCGGTTTTAATCCCTTTATAGATGTAAAATTCAGGGATTTTAGTGGTGTATTCCACTTTGTCAACCGGGATATCGAATTGGCATTGAAAATCGGGCAACTCCGATAAATTTTCTGTTCTTAAAATATAATGGAATTCAATTATTGAGCCCACTTTAACATTGGGAAAAGTGATTTTGCTGACGCTCCAATTTTCGTTGATTACTTCTTTAAACTTGCCGTCGCTTTTTACTTTTTCTTTGATGATTTTATCATTTTCAAGATTGTAAGTAATGGCTTTTTTGATGTCAATCATCTCATCTTCGAGAGCTTTGTAACCGGTATAAAACGGAATCTCAAAATTGGCCCATTTAAGTCCTTCTTTCTTGTATATTTTAATTTTAACGGCTATCTCTGTAAAAGAGACAAAACCATGGCTGGCATAGTACTTAAAATAAGTTTGTCCTTTCTTATATAAAAAAGCGGCAGGAGCGGTCGTGTCTTTTTCATGTCGGGCCTGTTTTAATTCACTTTTAGTGACTTCCTCATTGCTTAACAACTGAGCAGAGACGCTGCTTGCCCCTAATAAAAATAAAATAAACACCCACTTTTTCACCATGCTTAGATTTTTTTAAGTACTATTTTTTCCGTTTGTTTGGCAATGATTTCTTTGTAGAAACTTTTTAAAGTTTCGTAATATTCCGCATTAACTATAGCTTCATTGCTATCCAAAGAATAAACTACTTGAATTTGTTGACCGTTAT
>NZ_CAMLRU010000020.1 GCF_946482535.1 uncultured Flavobacterium sp. | reverse complement strand
TAGAAGTTGGCCGGATCCATTGGGTATAAAATTCGGTACAATCCGATGTTTACCCCTTTGAAGTTGGAACCGTAAGTAGCGTTGATGGCTTCTAAAAATTTATTGGCAATCAAAGCGTAACCTCTTGGACTTGGATGCACTCCGTCTAAAGAGAATCCTCCTCCGGTTACATAGGCAGAAGTTACGGTAAAGTTGTTGGCTGTGATACCTCCGGCAGCAATTTGAGATTGCAGTGCATTAGCATCAACAAAAGCCAAACCTTTAGCATTAGCAATGGCTTGAATGCTGGCGTTGTAAGCATCGGTTGCTACTTTTACCTCTTGAACTTCTTCTTTTGACAATACCCAGTTGTCTGCTAAAGGAACCGATACCCCGTTTACTTGGGCAGGGTTGCCTCCAACGGTAGTTCCGATGAAAGTTCTGGCGGACAATACAATTAAATCTTCACTTGTAGCTTGTCTGTATGAAGGGATTCCAAAACCTGACAAGTTGGTTAAATAACTGTCTACTATCACAACGCGGTTGGTGCTTGAAGCCGAAAACGAAATCGTTCTTCTAGCTACTTCAGCAGCACTAAGCAATCCGTTTGATTGGGCGAACAACAAACCATTATTGTAGGCGGCATATCCTGCGTTCAATTGCGCTGCTGTTGTGGCATCAAGCGGAATTGGATTATGAGGTACGGTAGTAAAAAACGGAATGGTCGTTACATAAGGTAAATTAGCCACCACCCCTTTAGCACCGTTGGCTGTTAGTTGGTCTACCAAAGTGTTGTAAACACTGGCAAAAACGGTTGGGTCTGTGATGTCATTACTGCCGTAAGTCGCCGGGTTTAAATTCCCGGTTTGGTTAGTTCCTGAGCCTCCTGAGGTAGCATAAGACAACACATCATTGTTTCCTATCCAAAGGGAGAAAAAGGTTGGATTTTGAGCCAATGCATCAGCTAAAATAGTAGTAGTTGGGCTGGAAGCAAAACGAACGAAATAAGGATTTGCTTGTCCGCTCAATACGCCGGCTACATTCCCGTAACCCGGGGCCAGCAAATGGAAACTTTTAGCTCCCGGTACTCCCATATTGTTGAAAGGTCCTGACAACACATTGGTAATATCCGTTGTTGGTGTTCCCGGCACAGGTGCCGGAGCTGAGCCGTTAAAATACAATCGGGTTCCGGCGATTTGCGTACCGCCAAGCAACAATCCTCCTGTATTGTCTGACATATAAGGAATGGTAAATTCACCACCTCCTACTAAAGCAAATTGACTTGCCAAAATGTTTGGATATGAACCTTCTTGCCCTGCATAAAACAAAGCATTATCAGAGTAACCGGCTGTTAAAGAGTTTCCTAGGGAAACGTATTTAGAAAAATCGGCAGTTCCTGCTGTTAATGGTGTTCCATCGGTAGAATTAGGATCTACAAAAGGTTCCTCATCACTATTACATGCTACAAAGGTTAATGATACCAACAGTAGCCATTTGAAATTTTTTATCATAACTATAAAGTATTTTTAGTTTGTGAATTATGGGTTAATGGTTAATGATAAGAAGTATTGTTGACCAATTAGACCCGGACCGATTAATTGTCTGTATTCTTTACCTCCAATATTGGTTGCGCCTACTTTTACCACTGATTTCAAGCTTGGTAATCCGTAGCTGATTTGTGCATCTATAACCGTAGCAGCATCAATCATACCGTCGTCAAAAGTAGACTCCCAGTAGTATTCATCACTCCATCTTCCACTGATGTTGAATCCGAAATTTTTGAATAATTTATCATTGCTGATTGAAGCTTTCGCTCTGTGTTTAGGGGTATTGAACCCAGCCTCAAAACTTGGGTCTTTGGCTTGATCAAAATCAAATTCCGCATAGTTATAATTGGCTGATACTTCGAAATTTCTTGGTAATTTTTTGGTTAATCCTACTCCAAAACCTAAGGATTTGATTTCAATATCGGTATTGGTGTACAATTGGAAAGCTCTGGTGTTTCCTGTAGCCAAAGCATCTATTGATTGTGCTCCGGGATCTGTTGGTCCTAATAACGGGTTTGGTGCATCTTGTGCCGTTCCGTATAAAGGTGCGATTACCGTTAAATTTCCGATAAAATCATTGTAGATATTGTAGTATCCGTTAATGTCCCAAGTGAATCCTTTGGCTTCACCTCTATAACCTAATTCAAAAGCTTTTACTGTCTCCGGTTTTACTAAGTCAACATCTGTTCTTACCAACAAAGCTGATGCGGCAATAGGATCTGTGGGTGCCAAGGCTCCGAATGCTGCGGCTGATTGAGCGGTGTAAGAGTTATAGTAAGCGTTATTTCCGTCGATAGTGGTTGTAGTACCACCAACCAAAGCTTGTCCTAACGGAGAAGTTACCGGAAGTGTTTCTTGGTATCTTACTAAGTTATCCGGTGCTGAACCTAATAAAATAGCATTTCCTACATTGAATCCTATATATTGGTCTTGGGTGGTTGGGTTACGGAAACCGGTTTGGAATGATCCTCTGAAAATATGATTTCTGGATTCCCCTGCATTGTATACTAAGGAAACTCTAGGAGAATAATTGCCGTCGAAGTTGTCTGATTTGTCATAACGAACGGATCCTGTAAATTTCAATCGGTCATCCATTAATTTTTTCTGAACCTGAGTGTAAGCACCATATTCATCATATTTAATTCCACCAAATTCCGGAGTATCGGTATAAATTCTTCCGAAAGAATTCAAGTCATATCTTCTGAAAGAACCTCCTACTTGAATTTCGGCGATTTTGATTAAATCTTTAAAATTGTAATTCGCATCTGAGTGGTAAATTTTTGAATTATCTACCAATTTAGATCCGGTTAATACGTTAGGATCAGCTGTAACTTGGTTGAAAGCATTTCGGAATTCCGGCGTGCCCGGTAAAAATCTTCCTGTATCGGCAACTCCTCTTGCGGCAGCATGTGCCTGAGTTGGTGTTGCTCCTGCCAAAGTTGACTGTACATAAGCTCCGGCATATTGTCCGAACCAAGTAGCATCCGGTTTCCAAGCTCTGTTGATGTTCAAACCGGTGAACAACATATCATAAGAACTTCCGCCGTCTTCTGTGGTGAAATATCCTCTAACAAAAAAGTTTTTCCCGGTTAGTTCTAATTTGTGTTGTTGCATTGAAAATCCATTCAAGTAGTAGCGGTTTGCCCCTTGGTAAACAGAATTTCCAAATCCGAATTTACTTTGCCAAATCACTTCAAGGTTTTCATTTCCAAAAGGTCTGAAATGCAACGAGAAATCAATTTTGGCGTTTCTAACTTTATTGTCTGTTAAATCAACCTCGTTGTATCCTGTTCTGGACACATTTTCGTTAGGCAAAATATTCAAAGCTGAAGCCGGAAGTAAACCTAAATTTACCAAAGATTGACCAACGCTTTTGATATTGGTAGTAGCTTCATCACCATAAACATTGATACCGTTATAGTTGTGATGACTTCTGTCTCTACCTTCTACGGTTTTATCATCATAATCGGTAGCCCACCATTCTGTTCCATTCATGTAAGTGAAGTTGGCTTTGGCGGCAAAATGTTTTGAAAAGGCATGTGCCACGCGAATTCCGTAGTCTCTGTAATCGTTGGTTCCTGCTGCTTTTTGGCTGGTAGAACCATATTTTACATAGGCACTGATTCCTTGGTATTTAAAAGGACTTTTGCTGTTCATGAACAAAATACCGTTGAAGGCATTGGCTCCATAAAGTGCGGAAGAAGCACCCGGAAGTAATTCAACGCTGGCCACATCTATATCGGAAACTCCGATAAGGTTTCCTAAAACAAAGTTTAACAAAGGAGAAGAGTTATCCATTCCGTCAACCAATTGCATAAAACGAGTATTGGCTACGGTAGCAAATCCACGAGTATTAATGGATTTGAAGGACATACTACTGGTATTCATTTGTACCTCTTTTAGGTTTTCCAATCCGTCATAAAAGGTTGGAGAAGCTGTTTTTTTGACATCTTTAATGGTCATTCTTTCAATTGTCACCGGAGATTCTCTGACTTTTTCCGGTGCTCTTGAGGCAGAAACTACAATTTCATTCAATTGTGTTTCTTGTTCCGATAAGGTCACGTTTAGGGTTTGATTGTTGGAAGTGACATTTACCGTTGACGAGGCAAAACCTACGCTGGAGACTTCAACGTCAAAAGGAGGTTTTTTGTTGGTTGTCAAACTGAAATTTCCATTCCCGTCGGTGACTGTTCCGGCACTATCTCCGGCCACTTTTACATTGGCTCCTGAGATTGGTTGGTTGTTACTGTCTTTTACCGAACCTGAAATTGATGTTTGCGAATAAGAAATGCCGCAAAAAAACAATGAAAGGATAAATAAATAAATCTTCATTTGGTTTTATATTTTGTTGGTTTATGCTACCAAAGTACAAATATTTTTTTTACATTATCAAAAAAAGACCTTTGATTTTGGCAATAATCGATTATTAGCTTTGAATATTGACAATTTAACAATATTCGCCTTTTTTAGGGTTTTATTAACTTTTTGACCGTATTGCTAAAAAAAATACTATGCTTACATACAAAAAGAAGATTTCATTAAATTAATCACAAATAAAACCCAAAAAAAAAGCGAGAATAAATCTCGCCTTTAAGTCTGTTTTGTAGTAATAATTTTATTCTACCGTTACTGATTTTGCCAAGTTTCTGGGTTGATCTACATTACATCCTCTTAAAACCGCAATGTGATAGGACAGCAGTTGTAAAGGTATCGTTGTAATTAACGGAGACAAGGCATCGGATGTTTCCGGAATTTCAATAACGTGGTCGGCTAATTCTTTTACTTGAATGTCGCCTTTGGTTACCACCGCTATAATTTTACCGCTTCTGGATTTAATCTCTTGAATATTACTTACCACTTTATCATAATGTCCTTGTTTTGGCGCAATGACCACAACCGGCATTTGTTCGTCGATAAGGGCTATCGGTCCGTGTTTCATTTCGGCCGCAGGATATCCTTCCGCGTGGATATAAGATATCTCTTTTAATTTTAAAGCGCCTTCCAAAGCCACCGGGAAATTGTATCCTCTTCCCAAATAAAGACAATTGGGCGCATCTTTAAATTTAGCGGCAATTTCTTTGGCTTTATCATTGGTTTCCAGAGCTTCTTTAACTTTTTCCGGAATAACTTCCAATTCTTGCAAATAGCGATGGAAGTCAGAATTGGATAAAGTTCCTTTGGCTTTAGCCAAACGCAAAGCAATCATGGTTAATACTGTAATTTGAGTGGTGAATGCTTTTGTAGAAGCAACGCCAATCTCCGGTCCGGCATGGGTGTAAGCACCGGCATGAGTTTCTCTTGAAATGGATGATCCAACCACATTACAAACCCCAAATACAAAAGCACCCCTTTCTTTGGCCAACTTAATAGCGGCTAAAGTATCAGCAGTTTCTCCTGATTGGGAAATGGCAATGACTACATCCGAAGCATTAATAATCGGGTTTCTGTATCGGAATTCTGAGGCATATTCAACTTCTACCGGTATTCTGGCAAATTCTTCAAAGATGTATTCCGCTACCAAACCGGCGTGCCATGAGGTTCCACAAGCTACAATTAAAATTCTTTGAGAGTGAAGGAATTTTTCAATATTATCTTCTACTCCGGCCATCTGTATAATCCCTTGATTGGCTAACAAACGACCGCGGTAAGTATCTTTAATTACATTGGGTTGCTCATAGATTTCTTTTAACATAAAATGATCATAACCTCCTTTTTCAATTTGCTCCAAATTCATTTGAAGTTCCTGAATGTATGGGTCAACCAAAGTATCGTCTTTAATTTTTCTGATTTTAAGTGGCTTGTGTAATCTGACAATCGCCATTTCTTCATCTTCTAAATAAATCGCATTAGAAGTGTATTCAATAAACGGAGAAGCATCCGAAGCAATAAAAAATTCGTCTTGTCCGACGCCAATCGCTAAAGGACTTCCCAATCGGGCCACTACAATTTCATCCGGTTTTTCTCTGTCAAAAACACAAATAGCATAAGCACCTACTACCTGATTAAGGGCAACTTGTACGGCTTTGCCCAGTTTAAGGTTTTCCTTTTTTTTAACTTCCTCTATAAGATTAATTAAAACTTCGGTATCAGTATCAGAGGTAAAAGTATACCCTCGTTTAATCAATTCTTTTTTTAACGGTTCGTAGTTTTCGATAATTCCGTTATGAATAATAACCAAATTACCTGAGTTGGAAACATGTGGATGTGAGTTAACGTCATTTGGAACACCATGGGTTGCCCAACGCGTGTGTCCCATTCCGATGGTGGCTTTGGAAGAGGCTAAGTCTTTTGATTTTTCTTCCAGGTCGGATACCTTTCCTTTGGTTTTAGCAATGCTGATTTCGTTTTCATTGCAAAGCATGATCCCGGCACTGTCGTAACCCCTGTACTCTAATCTTTTTAACCCTTTAATTACAATTGGATACGCTTCTCTGTAACCAATATAGCCAACAATTCCACACATAGTTTTATAAATTAATCAGGTTTGGTATAATAAATCTCAAGTTTTAATCTTTTGTCATCCGGAACACTCGGATGGCTACCGTATAAAATGGTGCCCAACGGACTCAACACGGACATGCTTGGCGCACTGTCTGTATTGCTGTTTGCGGTTTTCAATTTAGAAAACGCAACATTATTGATAGTTTCTGTAACCGAAAGCCCGAGTCTTACATTGGTAGAATCTTTAGAAATCAAATCTCTGACGTGATTGGTAATTCTGACTTTGTATCTCACTCCTCTTTCGTCGCTATTCTCATCAATTTCCAGAATTCCGCTGTGAACGTATTTTGCAAATTTGGGATAAGCCGAGTTGGTCGTAAAATCATAAGTATAATCAACCAAGACCTTTTTATTGTTCAAATCAAATAAGAAGACACGCAAGGGCTCTTTAATATTATCATTTTGCATAGCCGTTCTGTCAACATAAAAAGTCAAATTGGCTTCGTTGATTAACCAGCCGTTAGCTTTGATGGCTTCTATTTCGTCTGCGATTCCGTCATTATCGGCATCGGGACCGAAAATGTCTATAACTGCCATTGAACCCTGTCCTCCTTTTACATACAACTTCTGGGCTTCATCGGCGGCGTTGGCCGTGGCTGTCAAATAATCGTTATTCTCGTTAGAATTATTAAGCAAACTTACGGTGTTTCCCTCTAAACTCATGGTTAGCGTTTTGCTTACTCTATCAAAAGTTGTTTCCCCGTCAATCGTTCTCTTTTTATCTTCCTTGTAATGCACCGTGATTGATCCGCCTTTGAAATTAATCATGGCCATTTGACCGGGATTTCCGTTTTCTACTTTAAAATATAACCCGCGGAAATAATTTTTAAACGCCGTATTGCTCTCCAAATGAGTGGTTGATGAACCAAAAAGCAAATTGGTAAACACACTCTTTTTTAAATGCAAACGCATAGAAGGAACCGATCTGATTGAATCGATTATGGTTTCATCCTCTTCGTCAGGAACAGGCGTCATGTGTTCTCTTTTATCAAAAAAGAATTGACTGTTTTCATTCGCATTTGCAGCATCATTAAGCAATACCGGAATTTTATTGGCGTTAATCACCGCGTCCATATCGGTGTAATAAAGCTGTCTTTCCGCTAAAGATTGGCTGGGATCTAAATCTCTTAAAAAATAATTAGATTGGTAAACGCTCAACTGGAATTTTGATTCAGCAGGTCCGTAAATCGAGTCCAACTCATAAGTTCTATGATTATCTTCATCGATTTCTAAAAGCGTACTGAAATAAGGCACGTTTAAAATGACACTGTCAATTTCGGGCAAGTTCAAATAATCATCCGGATCAGTGTTATTGAACGTTGGATCTTCATCATCCAATTCTACTTGGGTCACAAAATTAGCTTGAGTGGTTCCATAAGCCGGATTGGTATAAAAACCTAAGGCATTAATGGGCAAATTGTTTGAGGCAATAGGTCCTAACTTTTGATTGTAAGCCTTTACGGTAGCTCCGGTATATCTGTCAAAACCAAAATGGTCATCCCCAACAATATCTGTCCCTATTTCATTAAAGTCTTTGTCACAAGCAACAAACAATGTGAGGACTATCAGTCCGAAAAAAATCTTGGTCACGTACGGTTTTGTAAACATAAATCTGAATAATTATTTAAGCGAGCATTTCTTTGTAGAAGTTAGTATACGCTTCTGCAAATTTGTCTTTCGAGGCGAAAGGTAAAAAAGGTTTTCCTGAAGATTCTATAAATTTTGTTAAACTTGACGACACATTTTCGGAAGCAATTATAACGGCATCAGAATGCTGAACAGAAGACTTGATAAGATTTTCATAATTAGGCAATTCTAAATCTTGAATGGCTTCTTGCGGAATATTATCAAACTTTATTTTATTGATCATTTCCGTATCCAAAGTACCGTCAAAAGATTGGCTGTATACTGAAGTCACAATTTTAGTATCCGAAAACAAGGCTTCGTCTTTGTAATAATGCTTCATATACACCGGCAACAATCCGGCCATCCAACCGTGAACGTGAATGATATCGGGAACCCAATTTAATTTTTTAACGGTTTCTACTACGCCTTTGGCAAAGAAAATAGCTCTTTCATCATTATCGGGATACAATACTCCTTCTTCATCGCTAAAGGTCGCTTTGCGTTTAAAATACTCATCATTGTCTATAAAGTAAACTTGTATTCTCTCTTTTGGGATGGATGCCACTTTGATAATCAAAGGCATATCCAAATCATTGACTACTAAATTCATTCCGGATAATCGGATAACTTCGTGCAATTGATGCCTTCTTTCGTTGATATTTCCATACCTGGGCATAAATATTCTTATTTGCCCGCCTTGATCATTAATCATTTTTGGAACGTCATAAGACATTAAAGAAACCTCATTTTCAGCCAGATAAGGCACCACTTCAGATGATACATACAATATCCTCTTATCTTCCATAATCTATTTTACTTTATTTATTGGCAATAAAAAACAGGCAAAAGTACAAAAATTTATGCAGTTATTTATGAAAATAGTAAGTTTGCAACTCATTTACTGAAAGCCAATGCTCATTTTTAACACTCAGAATGAATTAGTTTCTCATTTAGCCACTGTTTCCAACGATACAACAGCTATCGGCTTTGTGCCGACTATGGGTGCGCTTCACCAAGGACACTTGTCGCTTTTATCGGAAGCCTTGAAAAATAATGCGGTAGTGGTTATGAGTATTTTTGTCAATCCGACACAATTCAACAATGCCGAAGACTTGGCCAAATACCCGCGAACATTAGAGGCTGATGTCGAAAAAATCAAATCGGTTTCTGATAAAATTATCGTTTATGCTCCAAGTGTAGAAGACATTTACAAAGGCAAAACGGTATCACAACATTTTGATTTTGACGGTTTGGAACACCAAATGGAAGGCCAATTCCGTCCCGGTCATTTTGATGGAGTTGGAACAATCGTCAAAAGACTTTTTGAAATAGTAAAACCAACCCACGCTTATTTTGGCGAAAAGGATTTTCAGCAGTTACAGATTGTAAAAAAAATGGTTGAAAAAGAGCAACTGCCCGTAAAAATTATCGGCTGTCCTATTTACAGAGAACCTAATGGTTTGGCCATGAGTTCCAGAAATGAAAGACTCTCCGCGACCGAGAAGAATGAGGCGGCTATCATCTACAAAACCCTAAAACAAGCCAAACAATTATTCGCTCAAAAATCGGCCACTGAAGTCACCCATTGGGTTACCAAAGCATTTGAACAAAACAAGACTTTTGCTTTAGAGTATTTCCAAATCGCCGACGAAGCCACCTTGTTGCCTTGTATCCGAAAAAGTAAAAACAAAAAATACCGAGCGTTTATTGCCGTTTTTGTCAACAATATTCGATTGATTGACACTATTTCACTAAAATAATTTACCTTTGCCCCATGCAAATTCAAGTAGTAAAATCTAAAATTCATCGTGTAAAAGTAACCGGTGCCGATTTAAATTATATTGGCAGCATTACCATTGATGAAACCCTAATGGAAGCCGCAAACCTCATCGAAGGCGAAAAAGTTTCCATCGTAAATGTCAATAACGGAGAACGTTTTGAAACCTATGTCATCAAAGGTCTCAGAAACTCCGGAGAAATAACCCTCAACGGTCCGGCCGCCCGAAAAGTTCAAAAAGACGACATCATCATCATCATGTCTTATGCGATTATGGATTTTGAAAAAGCCAAAACCTTCAAACCTTGGATGGTTTTTCCCAATGAAAAAGATAACTCCCTGACCTAGTCTTTTGAAAAAGCAAATTAGCAAATGGCTGACTATTCTTGTTCCTCTTTTTATAGGAATCGGCATCATTTACTATCAATACACTACGCTAAAACCGGACGAAATTGACAAAATAAAAAACAGTTTTCAAAAGGCCAACTATTCTTATATCCTTTTGTCACTGGTCATTGCTTGTGTGGGTTATTGGTCAAGGGCTTACCGCTGGAAATTTGCCTTGAATCATTTGGGATACCAAACCAAATTTTATAACAATTTCTTTACTGTAAGCGTATCTTATTTGGTGAATTTAACCGTGCCGCGCTCCGGCGAAATTACCCGTGCTGCGCTTTTAAAAAAATACGAAGACGTGCCTTTTGACAAAGCCTTCGGGACCATAGTAGCGGAAAGGATTGTAGATTTATTGATTTTCTTACTGTTTGTTTTTATCGGATTCATTTCCCAGTTTGATGAGATTTACAATTTCTTATTGAGCAAAAACGTTTCTCTGCAATTGTTAATTTATTACGGTATTGCGGCAGTTATTTTAGGCATTGTCTTTTTGCTGATTTGGATTTATGCCGAATGGCCAATTCTCTTAAAATTAAAGAAAAAGTTGTCCGGTTTGGTCGAAGGCATGATGACTGTCTTAAAAATGAAGACCAAATGGAAATACCTTTTCCACTCTTTTTTCATCTGGATTACCTATTTGACCATGTTTTATGTGGCCATTTTTGCCTTGCCCGAAACCTCAGAAATCAGCTTTGACATTGTCATTATGGGATTCATTTTCGGTAGTTTGGCTGTAGGTTTTTCCAACGGCGGACTAGGTGCTTATCCCTTTTCCATCGCCTTAATTTTCTCCCTTTACGGCATTTCAAATGATATTGGAATTGCCTTCGGCTGGCTGGTTTGGACCTCTCAAACCATCTTGGCCATTCTACTCGGATTGATTTCCTATGTTTTGCTTCCGGTGTTCAATAGCAATAAATAATTTACTATCTTGCTAATCATTTTAGCGCAATTGCTGATTAACCAAAAATCTATCCCTATGAAACAATTGTTTTTACTGTTGCTGTTTGTAGGTTCCGGACATTTATTTGCTCAAAGAACCATCACTGACACTATAACTTCTCAAAAACTGAATGAAGACCGCGAAATCAAAATCGGACTTCCGCCTTCTTACGATAAAAACAAAGCACAGAAATATCCTTTGTTAATCCTTTTTGACGGTGACTTTCTTTTTGATGCTTTTCAAGGCGCTTTGAGTTATGGGTATTATTGGGACGATTTGCCTGAAGTCATTGTGGTGGGCATCAGCCAAAATAAAAATAACGAACGCGAAAGCGATTGTACTTTTGACGAAACCACCGGTTTGCCTTCCGAAAAAGGAGCCGATTTCTTCGAATTTGTGGGCATGGAATTGATTCCGATTATCCAAAAAAACTTCCGTACCGCACCTTTCAGAATGGTGGCCGGCTTAGACACTACTGCCGCTTTTTTGAATTGCTATTTGTACAAAGACCAACCAATATTTAACGCTTATATTTCTATGAGCCCCGAACTTCCCGAAGGGATGGAAGAGCAAATTCCGGAGCGTTTGGCCGCTATGCAACAAACTACTTTTTACTATCATTGTTCGGCAGAAGGCGATATGAAAAAAATGAAAACCCGCATTCAAGCCCTGGACGCTGCCGCTAAAAATGTGAAAAATCCAAAACTCAATTATTTGTATGAAGAGTTCAAAGGGGCTTCACACTATTCTTTGGTATTGCATGCGATTCCGAGTGCTTTGTACCAAATATTCTCGGTTTACCAGCCGATTTCTACGGTGGAATTTCAGGAAAAAATTGCCGTCTTGCCTTCGGGTTATGTGAAATATTTAGTCGATAAATATGCCATACTCGAAAACGTTTTGGGTCTGAAACTACAAATCAGAATCAACGATTTCAAAGCCATTGAAGCGGCCATTTTGAAAAACAAAGCTTACGTAGAATTTGACGAATTATCACAATTGGCTCGAAAAAATTACCCTAAAGCTATGCTGGCTGATTATCATTTGGGACAGATGTATGAAAAAACAGGCGACACCAAAAGAGCTATCAAGAGTTACCAAACCGCTTTTCAAAAAGAAGAAATCGGAGATTTAACCAAAGACATGATGCTGGAAAGAGCTGATGCCTTAAAAGGAGAACTCAAAAACAAAAAAGAGGAAGTGATTGAAGAAACGCCTCCAACTGAGGAAGTTCCCGCAGATACACCGCCATCTGAAACACCAACCGAAGAAAAAAAATCAGAATAAAAATACCCTAAATGTCGAAACTTAAAACTGCTTTTTTTTGTCAAAACTGTGGTACGCAATATGCCAAATGGCAAGGCCAATGCAATGCCTGTAAAGAATGGAATACCATAGCCGAGGAGATTATCCAAAAAGAAGAAAAACAAAGCTGGAAACCCGATCCTTCTGACACCAAAAGAGTTTCAAAACCGCTCCGCATCAAAGAAATCGATTCGACACAAGAAGTGCGAATGGACACTACAGACAGCGAATTAAACCGCGTACTTGGCGGCGGTATTGTTCCCGGTTCGTTAATCTTATTGGGTGGCGAACCCGGCATCGGAAAGAGTACGTTACTGTTGCAAATTTCTTTAAAATTACCTTATAAAACTTTATATGTTTCGGGTGAAGAAAGTCAGAAGCAAATCAAAATGCGCGCGGAAAGAATCAATCCGAACAGTGACAATTGCTATATCTTAACCGAAACCAAAACGCAAAATATTTTCCGTCACATCGTAGAAACCGAACCCGATATTGTCATCATCGATTCGATTCAAACCTTGCACACCGATTATATTGAATCCACCGCCGGAAGCATTTCTCAAATTAGAGAAACCACCGCAGAGCTGATTAAGTTTGCGAAAGAAACCAACATTCCGGTGATTCTTATTGGCCACATTACCAAAGACGGCAACATCGCCGGACCCAAGATTTTGGAACACATGGTCGATACCGTTTTACAATTTGAAGGCGATAGAAATCACGTGTACCGAATTCTTCGTTCGCTTAAAAACCGTTTTGGTTCTACCGCCGAATTAGGCATCTACGAAATGCAAGGTTCGGGTTTAAGAGAAGTTTCAAATCCGTCAGAGATTTTAATTTCGCATCGCGAAGAAGAATTATCAGGAACCGCCATCGCTTCCACTTTAGAAGGGATGCGTCCGTTGATGATTGAAATTCAGGCGCTGGTTTCGACCGCTGTATACGGCACACCGCAAAGAAGCACTACGGGTTACAATGCCAAACGATTGAACATGATTTTGGCCGTATTGGAAAAACGCGCCGGTTTCCGACTCGGCACTAAAGATGTTTTCCTGAATGTTACCGGTGGAATTTCGGTAGATGATCCGGCGATTGATTTAGCGGTTGTTGCGGCGATTTTATCCTCTAATGAGGATATAGCTGTAGGCAAAGATGTTTGTTTTGCAGGCGAAGTCGGTTTGTCCGGTGAAATCCGTCCGGTGAATCGCGTAGAACAGCGCATTCAAGAAGCCGAAAAGTTAGGTTTTTCGACCATTTTTGTGTCTAAATACAACAAGATTGCCGTGAAAAATCCGCTCATCAAAATTGTTTTGGTCTCCAAAATTGAGGAAGTAGTCGAGCAATTGTTCGGATAATTTGGATTCCCAAATCCTATAAATTATTCCTTAAATTATATAAATTTAAAACCGGTCGCCGCAATTACTTTTGATTAAACAATAAAAGTTGACAAACAGCGTTTTAGATAAATAACAACCGCTCCTATATGAAAACAAAAATACTTTTCTTTTCCTTTTTCATAATTGTTTTGATCTCCTGCAACAGCAAGACGGTTTTCTCTGAAACCAAAGACGGATTCACTGCCAATCAATGGCAAAAAAAAGAACCTCAACAGTTTTCTTTTTCCATTACTGAAGACCTCAAAAACTATGATCTTTCCCTAACCATTAGCCATGTTTATGACTATCAGTTTGAAAGTGTTCCGATGGAAGTTGGGATTACCAATCCGAAAGGCGAAACAGAAATTCTACTTTTTGACTTGCTGATTAAAGACCCCAAAGGAAAAGACAAAGGTGACTGTTTGGGCGATTTGTGTGATTTGAAACAAACCTTCAAAAAGAACCTCAAACTGTCTAAAGGAAATTATACCGTACATGTTTCCCATCGCTTTAATTATGATTATTTACCCAACATCACCAGCTTAGGTCTGGAAGTTGAACAAGCAGAATAATGAGAACCAAAAGACAAAAAGCGTTTCTTCTCCTTAAAATATGCGGTATTCTTTTACTGCTGGGAATTGCTTTGCTTTTTGCTTTCAGAAATACCATTTTGGAGAAAGTGATTCATCGCATTGACGGCAAAATGGAGCGCGATTACCAGTGTGATTTTACCATCGCTAAAGCCGAATTCCATGGATTGACCAATCTCGAATTCCAACAAATCACCTTGGTTCCGAAACAAGCCGACACTTTGGTGCGCATTGACCAATTAAAAACGAGTGTCAACTTTTGGAAACTATTGATAGGCGATATTCAACTCGGAAAACTCGAAATCAATAAAGGCTATGTCCAATTGGTAAAAACCAAAACGGGCAGCAACTTCGACGCTTTCCTGCGTTCCAAAAAAGAGCAATCGGATAAGGCCGAAGTGAATTATGCCAAATTATTGAACCGAATTTCGTCCAATCTTTTAGATTTGGTACCCACCGATATGCATGTCAAAGGTTTTGCCATCAAGATAAACGACAAAGGTCATAAAGTAGTTTTCGATTTTACCCAATTGGCTTTAGCCGATAAAAAACTGAATACTTTAATTCAGGTTAGTGCAGACGGTTTTTCGCAACAATGGGCCATCAATGGTTTTGCCGATCCGAGAGACCGAAAAGCCGATTTGGAGTTTTTCAACCCTAAAAGCGATACGATACGCCTTCCCTATTTGGACAAAAAATTCAACTTGAAAACCGGATTTAAATCGATTCGTTTCAACTTAGAAAACCTTTCCATGGACAGCGGTGAATTGCACATTGACGGGTATTCTTCGATACAAAATTTATTGGTCAATCACCCGAAAATTGCAAGCAAAGATGTGGTCATTAAAAACGCCCGATTTGATTACCGGTGGATTGTCGGCCCGAGATTCATCGCTTTAGACAGCACATCAACCGCACAATTGAACAATATCAAATGCCATCCTTATATTTCCTATACCAATGATGTCGATAAAATTTATGCGCTCAAATTAGCCATTCCTAAGATGAAAGCCAACGATTTTATCTCCTCTTTGCCAACCGGTTTGTTCCGCCATTTTGAAGGCATGGAAGCCCAAGGCAATTTTAGTTATGCGCTTCATTTTGAATACAACAACCACAAGCCTAACGACATCATTTTTGAAAGTAAACTAAATCCCGAAGGCATAAAAATAACCCAATACGGTGAAGCCGATTTGAACAAAATTAATGGCGAATTTGTGTATAGAGCGATTGACAATGGTGTGGCGCAAAGACCGATAGTCGTTGGTGCTTCCAATCCGAATTTTACACCGCTTCAGCAAATTTCACCCTATTTGCAAAAATGCGTGTTAACCAGTGAAGATCCGTCATTTTTCAGTCACCGTGGTTTTATCAATTCGGCCTTTAAACAGTCGATTGTCAAAAATATTAAGACCAAAAAATTTGCCCGTGGCGCAAGTACCATCAGCATGCAATTGGTAAAAAATGTGTTCCTAACCCGTGAAAAAACCTTATCGCGAAAACTCGAAGAAATCTTGTTGGTTTACATCTTAGAGAACAACCGCATCAGCTCTAAAGAGCGCATGTTGGAAGTGTATTTTAATATTATAGAATGGGGACCAAATGTATACGGCATAGGCGAAGCATCGCGTTTTTATTTCAACAAAATGCCCCAAGATTTGAATGTGAACCAATGCTTGTTTTTAGCCGGTATTATCCCGAAACCCAAAGGCTTTATGTCGCGTTTAGAGAACAGTGAAAAATTCAAACCCTATGCCCAACAACACAATGATTTCTTGATGCGATTGATGTTTAGAAGAAATCTTATTACCGCTAACGACACCGTGGGCAACTTTGCTTTGGACATTTCCGGACCGGCCAAAATGTACCTTAAACAAAAGCCTGTCAACACTATAGCCAATGATAGTTTGAGTTTGGACGAGTTTGATTTTTAAAAAAATTCATACTAAATCCAACCTTTTTGCGTTATAACTACTCTCAGTAGTATGACCTTAACTTAATTATCATGAAAAGACTCTTCTTGTTAGCCTTTTGGGTTACTGCCGTTGGCTTTGCTCAAAAACCTATTTTTACTACCGCCAAAATCAAAGCCGCCACGGTTTATTTCAACGCTGCCGAATTATCGCAAAACACTACGGTCAATTTACCGGCCGGAACCAGTGAAATTGTGATTAAAAATGTAGCCGATTATTTGAATGAAAATACTGTTCAGATTGGTGCGCCAAGTTCGGTTACAGTTTTATCGGTACAGTTTACGCAGAATTACATTTCGGAATACGAAATTGACGAAACCAATCCGGCCATTAAAAAAGTACGGGACAGCATTACTTTAGTCAACAAAGAAATCAAAAAAATCCAAATTGAAACTTATTCCAACCAACAAGCCATTGCGCTTTTAGATGCCAATCAAACTGTTGGTGGTGCCAATACAGGTTTAAATGTAACCGAATTAATGAAACTGGTTGACTACTACAAAGCCAAGCGCACGGAAATGGACAATGTCATCGTAGCCTTAGGAGAAAAAGAAACCAAGCTCAAAACCACACTCAAAAACCTCAACGACAAACTCGAAATCAACACCAAAAAAGAAGAAAAAAATTCCAAAGGCAAATTGATTGTACAAGTCATGAACGATATAGCCGGTGCAGTTAATTTGGATATCAATTATATTACCAACTCCGCTTCATGGTCGCCTTTTTATGACTTGCGTGCCGAAAATATCACTTCACCAATTAATATGATGTACAAAGCCCAAGTAGTTCAAAACACGGGTATCGACTGGAAAAAAGTAAAACTGACATTGTCTTCGGGCAACCCGAATCAGAACAATCAGGCGCCTTTGTTGAGTGCTTGGTTTTTGAGATACGGAGGTTTCTACGAAGACGATTACAGAAGTGGAGATTTAAAATCAAATACTTTACAAGAAGTTGTTGTTCAAGGCTATTCTGCCAGAAAAGAGAGAAAAAGTGTTGCTGCTTACAGTACTGTTAGTGCCAATATCATTGAAAACCAACTCAATGTTTCCTTCGACATCGATATTCCTTATGATATTTTGTCTAATAACAAACCGCATAGTGTGGCTTTGAAAGACATCCAATTGCCGGCGACTTACAAATATTATGCCGCACCAAGGGTAGAAAAAGAAGCGTTTCTTTTGGCCGAAATCAGCGATTATTCTAAATACAATTTGTTGCCGGGTGAAGCCAACATCATTTTCGAAGGCTTGTATGTGGGCAAAACTGTGATTAATCCGAACCAAACTTCCGACACTTTGAATTTGAGTATGGGAAGAGACAAAAAGATTTCCATCAAACGCGAAAAAGTGGTCGACAAATCGGGCACGCGTTTCTTGTCTTCTAAAAAAGAACAAACTTTTACCTTCGACATCACCGTGAGAAACAATAAAAAAGAAACGGCCGGAATGTTGCTAAAAGACCAATATCCGTTGAGTCCGGACAAAGACATCGAAATTGAATTGACCGAAAGTAGCGGTGCTAAAGTCAATACCGAAACCGGCATTCTTACTTGGGATTTAAAGCTACAGCCTAATGAAACCAAGAAAGTCCGCATCAGCTACAAAGTCAAATACCCGAAAGATAAAATCATTGATAATTTATAAAGATGAAAAACACCATTCTTTTAATCCTCATGGTTTGTGGTTTGGGCCAATTCACATCGGCTCAAAACCAAAAAGAAACCGTACTTTTTGATTATGACCAATTTATTTTAACCGAAAAGGCAAAATCAAAATTGGATGATGTAGTGTCCAAATTGGATTTGGCTCAATTGCAAACCGTATCGCTAAATGGCAATACCGATGCCGATGGTGATTCGAAATACAACATTACGTTGTCGAAAAACAGGGCTAACGAAGTGTTGAATTATTTGGTAACCAAAGGTATTTCGGCAGAAAAAATTGAATTAAAATTTGAAGGAGAAAACAAACCGGTAGCTGAAAATGCCAGCGATAAAGGCAAACAACAAAACCGTCGGGTAGAAATTACTTTTACCTTTCTCGAAAAGGAGTATACCAATACAATCTTTAACCAACTAAAAAAAGAAAGCCAATTCTTCACCGGAAAATCCAATGAAGTCATCACAATTACCGGAAAAGAAGGTACTAAAATTACCATTCCGAAAAATTCCTTGATGAAGCCTAACGGCAAATATGCGATTGGTAAAATCGATATTGAGTTGCAGGAGTTCTACCAAAAATCGGATGCCATAGCCGCCAATTTACACACCATGTCTGACGGAATAATGCTCGAAAGCGGGGGAATGATTTACCTTAAAGCTACTGCTAAAGGCGAGGAACTACAACTCAAAAAAGGAAGCGAAATCAGTATCGAGTTTGGTTCAAAAAATAATCAAAGCGACATGCAAACTTTTTACGGTTATCCCAAAAATGACAAAACCGTTGATTGGAGTACAAACGACAGCGACATAGTGACCGAAGGAGAAACCTGGTCTAGCTACGCGGTTTTTTATCAAGACGGAATAAAGCAGAGAGATACCGTTTACAGCGAAATAAGGACAAAAAAATCTTTCAAAAGGGCCACAACCGATGCCGAAAAAGTGAGTGCTATCAGTAGTACCATTCTACAATCAACCAAATTAGGCTGGATTAACTGCGATCGTTTCTATGAAATAAAAGGCAAAACCGATTTGTTTGTCAACATCGATATGAAATACAAACCCGAAATCAGATTGGTTTTCAAAGACATCAATTCGATTATGTCGGGGCATATCGATAAAAACAACAAACTGGTTTTGGGTGGAATTCCGGTAGGCAGAAAAGCAACTTTGTTGGCTTTTAGCTGTATCGACAATGAAGTTTATTTTACCGCCAAAGAAATCGTAATTGATAAAAACGCTACCATTGGATTAGAACTAGGCAAAACTTCAGTGACCGAATTTAAAACGGCCTTACTGCAACTGAATTAATATTTCCTCTTAAAAACGCAATCATAACCGGTTGCGTTTTTTCATAACCATTTGATTTGTAATGGTTTTATTTTTAACTTTACCCAAAACCTATTAGCTATGAAAAAAATTCTACCTTTCGTTTTTGGTCTTTTGGCGACTTGTGCTTGGGCACAAACCATAGGATTGCAAAGTTTTGCTACCGGATTTACCGCTCCGGTTGAAATTGCTCATCCGGCTAATGATGCCCGTTTGTTTGTAGTACAACAAGGCGGCTTAATCCGAATTGTCAATGCCAACGGAACCGTTAATGCGACGCCTTTTTTAAGTTTGAGCAGCAGTGTCATTGTGTCGGGTGGTGAAAGAGGTTTATTGGGTTTGGCTTTCCATCCTAATTATGCTACCAATGGTTATTTCTATGTGAATTATACTCGTGCCGGCGATGGCGCTACTGTTATTGCAAGATATACTGTTTCCAGCGACCCTAATGTGGCCGATGCTTCGAGCGGAACGGTTTTGTTGACGGTTTCACAGCCGTTCAGCAATCATAATGGCGGTTCTATAAAGTTTGGTCCCGATGGTTATTTATATATAGGCATGGGCGATGGCGGTAGTGGTGGCGATCCCGGAAATCGGGCACAAAACATCAATGAGAATTTGGGTAAAATGCTGCGCATCGATGTGGATTCGGCTTCACCCTATGGAATTCCGCCTACCAATCCTTATGTGGGCGTTGCCGGTAATGATGAGATTTGGGCGATTGGTTTGAGAAACCCTTGGAAATTTTCATTTAACCGTTTGAATGGTGATTTATGGATTGCCGATGTAGGCCAAAATGCCATAGAAGAAGTGAATAAAACGGCTTCTCCTTTGCCGAATACCGGTTTAAATTTCGGTTGGCGTTGCTACGAGGGCAATGTTGTTTATGACAATTCAGGCGGCTGTCCGACTTATGCCAATACGGTGGCACCGATTTCAGTTTATACCCATGGTTCTACGGGTAGATGTTCTATCACAGGCGGTTATTTTTACACCGGAACTGCTTATCCAAATTTTGCCAATAAGTACATTTTTGCCGATTATTGCACCGCAGAAATCGGGTGGATTGATAATTCCGGAAACATTACTTGGGGTTATAATGGCAGTGGTGTGATTACTACTTTTGGGGAAGACAAAGACGGCGAATTGTATGTGGCCAATGGCGGTACCATTTACAAATTAATTGACACGTCATTAGCCATTGATGATTTTAGCCAAAACGGATTGAGTCTTTATCCGAATCCGGCTAAAGGAGAATTTTTCCTTAAAAACACTGCTTCGATGGTGCTTGCCAATTTGCAAATAATCGATTTGACCGGAAAAGTAATCCATCGTCAAAAACTTAATGAGGCTGAGATTAATACCATCAAGGTTTCCGGGATTGCCAAGGGCATTTATTTGGTATCCATAGAAACCCAAAACGGCAAGTTGTTTCAATCTAAATTGGCTGTAGAGTAATTTATGAAGAAAATATGGCTGGGCTGTTTTACTGTGACAGCTTTGTTTTTCGGTTATCATTTTGTTTCTAAAAAAACTTTTAAAACCCACGCTCCTTTGGTAATATCAGATGAAATAACTAATCAAAGACTAAAAAAACAAGTCGATAGTCTTAAAGCGTTTATAACCAAAAAACCGGAATACAACAATGAAATAGCTTTCTTCATCGACATGAAAATCGAATCGGGTAAGTCTAGGTTTTTTGTTTACCATTTAAAAGAAAATAAAATCACTGATCAAGGCTTGGTGGCTCATGGTTCGGGCTCAGAAACCGGTATTGAAAACCAATTGAAATTTGGCAATATTCCCAATTCTAATACTACTTCTTTGGGTAAATATTCTATGGGACATGATTATGTGGGAAAATTTGGGAAAGCCTATAAATTATATGGTTTAGACAAAAGCAATGACAAAGCTTTCGAACGATACATAGTATTGCACTATTATCATAAAGTACCTTACGAAGAGCAAATCGCACCAATCTGCAATAGTTTAGGTTGCCCAATGGTCAATGAAAAATTCTTCAACCGACTGGAAAAAATACTGGACAACACCAACAAGAAAGTACTTTTATCCATTTACTATTAATGGAAAAAGAGCTAATCATTGCTTTTCTTGTTTTCCAGCTCGGCTATTTTGGCTAACAAGGTTTTGATTTGTTTTTCTTTGAGTTCATTATCAAGGATTAATGAATTGATTTGACCTATGATACTTTCCGGAAAACTCTTGAACCAATTGGTTCCCGGAATTTGTTCATCTGTCTTTTGGAACTGAGAATCGGAATGGTTTTTTTCTTCTAAAAAATAATCAAACCCAACCTTAAAAAAGAGACATATTTTATGCATCAGGATAAAATCAATCGATTTGTCTACATTGCTTTCCATGTGACAAAGCTTGGTTTGTGATATGCCCAAAACTGTTGAAAGCTCCATTTGAGAAAGTCGTTTCTGCTCTCTCAACCGTTTAATCTTGATGCCAATCTCCATTAAAAATTCATTTTAAGTTTAACATTATTCATTATTAAATAG